>NZ_DASWOM010000042.1:0-32750 GCF_036398755.1 Acerihabitans sp.
AGTAAATAGCCGCCGGAGATGGAGAGGTTCTTCATAAAGTTGATCTGATTGCCCGCCTGGGAAAAATCGCTGTGGAATATAAATGCCGTCAGCAGGACAAAGACCACGGTGACCAGCGCAACCGTGCGGGTCAGGAAACCGAACAGGATGGCGAGGCCGCCGCCGAATTCCAGCAGTATGGTCAGGGGCAGCATAAAGCCGGGCACGCCCATGGCTTCCATATATTGCTGGGTGCCGGCGTAGCCGCCGCCCATTTTGCCAAAGCCGGCGACGATAAACAGGATTGGCATCAGGATACGGGCAACCAGGATAGCGCTATCATCTAATTTTTTCATCTTCGTCTCATCATATGTTTTACAGCGGCTTTGACGCGCAAAGCCAGAATACAGTAGGTTTTAAAAGCGGTTAGCCGGCTTTAGAACCCGTTGCGTTTGATGGGAGAGATGTTATCCGCCTGGCGTGCCGGGTGATAGCGATTAAAACTGTCGGTTATTATCAAATAATTTGAGTAATATGCCGTGGCCGGCGTTGCCGGTGAACGAATGCTCCAGCGGGAAGCGGGTCGGGCGGCCTGAGGGGTATAAAACGTAACGGTTGAGCGATATTTCACCCGTGCCAAAAGCATGGGAGTCGTGATGGCTCGCGGGGAAACGAGCCATCACGCGCGGTAAAATCGCTTAACGGGATTGAAGGGTGGAGCGGATGAGCTTAAGGGTGCCCATAATGCCGAGCGCGCGTTTGGTCCAGCGGATAAAGCGGCTGGGATGGCGAATATTATACAGCGCCAGCACGCTGGAACCGGCTATCAGGTACTTGCGCAGGCTTAACAGGGTATTCCAGCCGCGGTCGTAACGGTCGGTGGCGAAATACCAGGCTCGTTTTTCCGCGCCCAGATCCAGCCGCTGCTGGTGGATCCTGCGCAGCAGTTGGGTTTTGGTCAATTTAGCATTACGGCCGCTCATCTGCCGGCCTCCCGGTCCTTTTCCCTTTTCCTCGCTTTCTCTTCTTCCTGGATTTCGTCTTGGACCTTTTCCAATATATTCCGATCGACCTGGAGCTCTTCGCGGGTTGAACCCAGTAATGTGGAGCGCTTAGCCTTGCCCAGCGTCCAGACCGCGCCGATAATCGCCAGCGCGAACAGCACCGCGGTAGTGGTCGCTATCGCCGTCAGCCGGTACTGGGGATCGATGGCCCAAATCAGCAGTACCAGCAGGCTCATCAAACCAAAAGCGGCCAGTAACAACGTGATACCGGCCATCATCAGCATTTGAATAATATTGGATTTTTCTTGTTCCAGCTCTACCACTGCCAAACGCAGGCGGGTCTCCACCATACTGACAATAATGGTAATAATACGCTGGCCTATGGTGAAAATGCCCTTGCCAGGGCCTTGGCTTTGCTGTTCAATCATTGTTATCAACGCCGCATTATCAACGCACCAAGGACAAATCCAACCACGGCGCTAATGCCGATGCCCGTCCAGGGATTGTCGTGGACATATTCATCCGCTTTTTCCGCAACCACTTTGGTTTGTTCCGCCAAACGATCGCTGCCGTCGCCCAGACGGGTGCGGGTTTCCTTGAGCGCGCTTTCCGCTTTGCTGCGTAACTTGTCAAATTCAGCCTTGGGTTTCTGGGAAGAACCGCGCAGCACTTCTTCCAGCGTATCCGCCAATGACTTTAATTCGGCGCGTAAATGTTCAGAGGTGGTATCTTTAACCATCTTTTTTACTCCTTCGACGTTTACGAATCAGTTTTAGCCCGTATTAATCCATCATTACTGCATAGGCGTCTAATATTTAGCGCTTGCAGTAAGCGTAGCCCCGGATTTGGCAAACCGCAAAAAACTTATAGCAATTTCTTAGGGTTAATGCGGGTTAACTTATCCGGGCGTTGCCGTTATGCAGATAAGGGAGCCAGCGCCAATGGGGATAATGCCGGCTGCGTGAAATCGAATAATTTTCCGGCAGCAGTTCTTCGAGCGCATGCTGCGCCGCCAGCGCCTGCTCGGGCGTATCAAGCAGGATAATCAGGCTATCCCTGGCCGGGGTAATGCTTTTGATGCGGATGCCGCGCTCGTCGAGGCGCTGGTATATATAAAAACCGTCGGGCAGGGAGCCGCGTTCGCTGGCAAGGGTAATTTCCAGCGCCGTTTCTTTGGTCATCAGGGCGGGCAGCAGCAGTATCAGGACCAGCAGCGCCGCCGTCGCCGCTAAACCCGAGCGCCAGGTCATCCGTCCGCGCAGCCATTTTACGTTCACATTCACTTTCTTTACCTTTTTCGGGCGTCGGCGGCGCGTTTTTTACGCCACAATATTAACAGCGATCCCACCAGCCCAATCACCAATAACAACAGAGGCAATAACATCAAGCCCAGCATCAGCTCATCTTCGTAATAGTGAAACAAGGCGGTTTTGCCCAGCAGGAAACCCGCGGTGGTCAGGATAAAGACCCAGATTAACGCGCTGAGCCAGTTAAACAGCTGGAAGCGCGTGTCGCTCAATCCGGACAGGCCGGCGATGGTAGGCAGCAGAGTGCGCACAAACGCCACGAAACGGCCGATAAGCAACGCCGAAAGCCCGTGGCGGTAGAACATGGAATGGGAGCGCTGGTGATATTGCGCCGGTAAATGGGACAGCCAGCTTTGCACCATGCGGGTGTTGCCCAGCCATTTGCCCTGTATGTAGCTTATCCATGAACCCAGGCTGGCCGCCACCGTCAGCACCAAAAGGGTGAGGGGAAAGGTCATGGTGCCTTTGGCAATCAGCACGCCCACCAGGATAAGCAGGCTGTCACCGGGCAAAAAAGCCGCGGGCAACAGGCCGTTCTCCAGAAACAATATGACAAACAATATCAAATAGAGGGTCCAGACCAATGTGGGGTCGGCAAGTGTTTCAAAATCCTGCTGCCAAAGGGCATGTACCAGGGATTTTAATATATCCATTCAGCATTCCTAACTTGAAACAGCAGCTTACAACCCGGTGAAAGTGTAAAAAAAGCCGTCTCACTGTAACAAAATCAGACATCTTGAGACAGGGAAATATAACCGACATTCAGTCGGCCGCGAGGTTATATTGCAATAAAATTGCCTGGTTCAGGTATCTTTTACATGGGCTGACAGAAAAATGACACTTGCTGACGTGTTCCGACCGCTTCGGGTCCGGCGGCCGGAAAGAATACGAGAGGAGGTTACTTGGTGCCGTTGGCCAGGCTGTCGAGATGCACCACCGGATTTTCGGTAAACATATAACGATCGACGTTAAACTCAAAATCATCGGTGGTGGCGTGGAACAGCATCTGCTTGGTATTTTCCAGATGTTGCCACATCGCCAGTTTGGCCGCATACGGATCTTTGCGGATCAACGCCTTGAGGATATGATCGTGATCCTCGCACCAGCTGACGATGGATTTATCATCAATATGCTCATGCAGCTTGCGCCAGTACGGGTTGTGCAGCCGTTGGCTCCACATCTGCTCGACGATGGTGGCCATGGCGGTATTTTGCGTGGCCAGGGCGACCTGGACATGGAATTTCAGATCCCATTTTGAATCGCGGAAACGATCTTCCAGACGGGCATTTTCCTGGATATCCATTAACAACACAATATCCTGCCGGGTAACCTGGGTAGCGGCGAATTCGGCGATATTGCTCTCGATAAGCTGACGCGCCTGCAATAATTCAAAGGGCCCGGCGGCGGTGAACTGGAACTCGCCGCTTGGCAGCAGCAGGTTTTTCTGCTGGTTGGAAATGACGTGGATGCCCGATCCTTTACGCACTTCAACGTACCCTTCCACCTCCAGCATGATAATGGCTTCGCGTACCACGGTGCGGCTGACATTCATCTCTTCCGCGATATAACGCTCCGCCGGCAGTTTTTCGCCCACAGGGTAGACGCCGGATTCAATGCGTTGTTTCAGCTCGGCGGCCAGTTGTTGATATAATCGTCGGGTTTCGGTGAATTCCATGATACAGGCTCTTAATGTTGGGTAACGTTTTAGTCGGTGCCGCGCCTTCACGGCGCAACGCGTCAAAAGTTGCTCGACGAACTCACTTTGATGACATATTTGTTATACCACTTATTAAATGAAGCGCCTAGATAGCGGCGTCCTATTACCTCCATTTTCCCGATGCGGAATAAAAATCCCCGACAATGCGTCTTGCATGTGCCGGGGAGTTTTGGAACCTGCTATGGGACGCCGCAATGCGCGGGGGGCGCCGCGCGTTGCGGTTTCATTCAGCTATGGGCCGGTTTGAGCGGCTCTTGCCCAGGCAGCAGTTCCACCACCGGGCGGTTTTGCAGTATGGTCCACACCGCCAGCACGGCCAGTAAATCAAATACCGACAGAACCGCGAACAGCGGGCTGAAGCCCAACGTATCCGCCAGGGCGCCCACGACCAGGGCAAACATGGTGCTTGCCGTCCAGGCCGCCATGCCGGTAAGGCCGTTGGCGGTGGCGACTTCGTTACGGCCGAAGACGTCGGAGGAGAGCGTAATCAGCGCGCCGGACAGGGACTGATGGGCAAAGCCGCCGATGCACAGCAGACCGATGGCGACGTACGGGCTGGTAAACAGACCGATAAGGCCAGGGCCAATCATCAGGAAGCCGCCGAGGGTCACAACCAGTTTACGCGACACAATCAGATTGACGCCAAAGATGCGCTGGAAGAACGGAGGCATATAACCGCCGAGGATACAGCCGAGATCCGCAAACAGCATCGGCATCCAGGCGAACAAGGCGATTTCTTTCAGGTTAAAGCCGTAAGCCTTGAACATAAACAGCGGGATCCAGGCGTTAAAGGTACCCCAGGCCGGTTCAGCGAGGAAACGCGGGATGGCGATGCCCCAGAACTGACGGTTGCGGATAATCTGCCAGGCCGACAATTTCTTGGCATTGTTTACCTGATGTTGTGCTTCCTGACCGCCCAGAATATATTCGCGCTCTTCGTCGCTCAGTTTCTTTTGGTTTTTCGGGTGCTTATACAGCACCAGCCAGGCAATGGCCCAGGCCAGGCTCAGGGCGCCGACGATGACGAACGCCAGTTCCCAACTGTGAACCACAATCGCCCAGACCACCAACGGCGGCGCAAGCATCGCACCGATTGACGAGCCGACGTTGAAGTAACCCACGGCGATGGAACGTTCTTTCGCCGGAAACCATTCGCTGCTGGCCTTCAGGCCGGCGGGGATCATTGCCGCTTCCGCCATGCCGACGGCGCCACGGGCAATCGCCAGTCCGCCCCAGCTGCTGGCCAGTGCGGTCGCCATACACATCAGCGCCCAGACGATGGCAAACACCGCGTAGCCGACTTTTGTACCCAGCAGATCCAGTACATAACCGGCTACCGGTTGCATGAGCGTGTAGCATGCAGAGTAGGCGGCGATAATGTATGAATATTGCTGAGTGGTAATATGCAGCTGGTCCTGGAGGGTAGGAGCTGCCACTGCAATGGCGTTACGCGTCAGGTAACCCAGCACCGTACCAACGGTGACCAGGGCGATCATATACCAGCGTAACCCTTTTATTTTACGCATTACCACTTCTCCCAATGAGTATGAGCCGTCATCACCATTACCCGGATATCATGGGACGACGGGAGAGCCAGCCGGAGAGCGCGCTCTCCGGTTAATGTTATGTTCTGACGGTTTTCTCTCCGGTCTAACGACCCGCGCCTTGCCAACGCCGGCCCCTTCAACCCGATACCGCTTACCGCGCATTGGATCGCCGGCCAACTGCCGCCGGAAATCCGCATCGCCCTGGCCCGTCAGATGATTCATGACCCTGTCTGAGGTCATATAAACAAAATGATTGAGTCCAGACTCAATGTGGCGCTACGATAACTTGTCATACAGATTTAAAAGTTGAGTGCCATCACAAAAACCATTTTTATTTTAAGGGATAATAAATCGTCCCGTTAGCCGGGTGAAAGCCCTTAAGCTGACCTATGTATGTTGAGTTTTTGTTGATTTTGGTAGAAAAGACTGTACCAACACCGGCAGGATGTGCATTTTTCTGCTAAATTGGTATAACACCTTTCAACATTTAAGAAACATAACTCAAAGAAATAAAGGTGAGGAGCCTGAAATGTCCCAGTTTTTAACTGAAGATTTTTTGTTGGATAGCGAATTTGCTCGCCGTTTGTATCATGATTATGCCGTCGACCAGCCGATTTATGACTTCCATTGCCATTTGCCGCCGGTGCAGATTGCTGAAGATTACCGTTTCAAGAATTTGTACGATATCTGGCTGAAAGGCGATCACTATAAATGGCGCGCCATGCGCACCAATGGCGTGGCCGAGCGTTTTTGCACCGGCGACGCCGGCGACTTTGAAAAATTCGAAGCCTGGGCCAAGACGGTTCCCCATACCATCGGCAACCCGTTGTTCCATTGGACCCATCTGGAACTGCGCCGTCCGTTCGGCATCACCGATAAACTGCTGAACCCCGCCACCGCGCGCGAAATCTGGGATCGCGGCAATGAAATGCTGGCCCAGGACAATTTCTCCGCCCGCGGCATCATGAAACAGATGAACGTGAAGCTGGCCGGCACCACCGATGACCCGGTGGATTCCCTGGTTTACCACAAAGCGGTGGCCGATGACGCCAGCTTCGACATTAAAGTGCTGCCCAGCTGGCGCCCGGATAAAGCCTTTAATATAGAAGCGGAAGGCTTTAACGATTACCTGAAGCTGCTCGAAGCCGCCGCCGACACCGCCATCACCAGCTTCAGCTCCCTGACCGACGCGCTGAAAAAACGTCTGGACCATTTCGCCGCCCATGGCTGCAAGGTTTCCGACCATGCGCTGGACGTCGTGGTTTACGGCGAAGCGGACGAAAGCACCCTTAACGGCATCCTGGCCCGTCGTCTGGACGGCAAACTGCCCTCCAGGGATGAAATCGCGCAGTTCCGCACCGCGGTGCTGATGTTCCTGGGCAGCGAATACACCCGCCGCGGCTGGACGCAGCAATACCACATCGGCGCGCTGCGCAACAATAACACCCGCATGCTGAAACAGCTTGGCCCGGATACCGGCTTCGACTCCATTAACGACCAGCCGGTCGCCATGGCGCTGTCCCGTCTGCTGGACGCGCAGGCCCGTACCAACGCCCTGCCGAAAACCATTCTGTATTGCCTGAACCCGTCTGATAACGAAATTATCGGCACCATGATCGGTAACTTCCAGGGTGAAGGCATGCCCGGCAAAATGCAGTTCGGTCCCGGCTGGTGGTTTAACGATCAGAAAGACGGCATGGAACGCCAGATGCTGCAATTGGCCAACCTGGGCCTGTTGAGCCGTTTTGTCGGCATGCAGACCGACAGCCGCAGCTTCCTGTCCTATACCCGCCATGAATATTTCCGCCGCATTCTGTGCCGCATGCTGGGCCATTGGGTGGAAGCGGGCGAAGCGCCGGCGGATATCGACCTGCTGGGCGGGATGGTAAAAAATATATGTTTCGACAATGCGAAAAACTACTTCGCCATTGAGCTTTGATTCCGGGGGCGAGCCTTAGGCTCGCCCGATGTAAACCCTATTTTTTATTATCCGCAGCCGGGTAATTTTTAAGGTAAATTTCGCATGCAAACGCTAAATCGTCAAAACTTTCCCGGACCCCGGTACACCACGCGTGTCATACAGTTCGGCGAGGGGAATTTTTTACGCGCATTTATCGACTGGCAGTTGGATCTGCTCAATGAACATACCGATCTGGACGCCGGCATCGTTATCGTCCGTCCGATCAATACCGATTTCCCGCCGTCGCTCAGCACCCAGGACGGCCTGTACACCACGGTTATCCGCGGCCTGAATGAACAGGGCGAAGCGGTGCGCGAGCCCAGGCTTATCCGTTCGGTTAACCGTGAAATCAATATCTATCACGAATTCGACGATTACCTGGCCCTAGCGCGCGACGCCAATATCCGGTTTGTCTTTTCCAACACCACCGAAGCCGGTATCAGCTACCAGGCCGGCGACAAGCTGACCGATACGCCGCCCGCCAGCTATCCGGCCAAGCTGACCCGTCTGCTGTTTGAACGTTTCAGCCATTTTGACGGCGCCGCCGATAAAGGCTGGGTGCTGGTGCCGTGCGAGCTTATCGACTATAACGGCGACGCGCTGAAGGAACTGGTGCTGCGTTATGCCCAACAATGGGCGCTGCCGGTCGAATTCACCACCTGGCTCAATGAAAACAATACCTTTTGCTCCACCCTGGTCGACCGTATCGTTACCGGCTACCCGCGCGGTGAAGTGGAAGAACTGCAGGCCGAACTGGGCTACCAGGATACCTTCCTGGATACCGCCGAGTATTTCTATCTGTTTGTTATCCAGGGACCGCAGTGGCTGGCCAAGGAACTGCGCCTGGACCAAATGGACCTGAACGTGCGTATTGTCGACGACATCAAGCCCTACAAGGAACGCAAGGTCGCCATCCTGAACGGCGCGCACACCGCGCTGGTGCCGGTCGCGTTCCTGTCCGGCCTGGACACCGTCGGCGAATCAATGAACGATAAACTGATAAGCAGCTTTGTGGAAAAGACCATTGCCGAAGAGATCGTGCCGGTGCTGGATCTGCCCCATGACGAACTGACCTCGTTTGCCCAGGCGGTGCTGAGCCGTTTCCGCAACCCGTTTATCCAGCATCAGTTATTGTCCATCTCGCTTAACGGCATGACCAAATTCCGTACCCGCATCCTGCCGCAGCTGCTGTCCTACCGTGAAAAACAGGGTGAACTTCCGGCCCGACTGACCTTCGCCCTGGCCGCGCTTATCGCGTTTTACCACGGCGAGCGCAACGGCGAAAGCTACCCGGTGCAGGATGATGAAAAATGGATCACCCGTTTCAAATCGCTTTGGAGCGGTGTGGACAAAGGCGAGGTGGCTTTAAGCACCTTGGTAAATGAGGTATTGGGTGATACAGAGCATTGGGAACAGGATCTGCTCAAGGTTCCCGGCCTGGCGAAACAGGTTGAACAGCAGCTGCAGGCCATTATCGACCAAGGCATGCGCGCTGCCGTTTCAGCCTATTGCTGAAAGCAAAAAGGTTAATTATGAATATTATTAAAATTCATTCTTTAGACAATGTGGCGGTCGCCCTGCAAGACCTCGATACGAATGAAACGGTAGAAATCGGCGGCGTCACCATCACGCTGCCCCAGCCTGTCGCCCGGGGGCATAAATTCGCCCTGGCGCCGATAGGCGAGGGTGAAATGATCGTGAAATATGGCCTGCCCATCGGCCATGCGCTGTCCTTCATCGCACCGGGTCAGCATATTCATTCGCAAAACGCCAAGACGAATCTTAGCGATCTGGATCAATATCAGTACCTGCCGGATTTTAAAACCCTGCCGGCGCAGATGCCCGATCGCGAGATCCAGGTTTACCGCCGCGCCAACGGCGAGGTGGGTATCCGCAATGAACTGTGGATCCTGCCGACCGTCGGCTGCGTTAACGGTATTGCCAAACAGATCCAGCAGCGTTTTTTAAAGGAAACCTTTGGCGCCGAGGATATCGACGGCGTTCATTTGTTTACCCACCCGTTCGGCTGTTCGCAACTGGGGCAGGATCATGAAAACACCCGCACCATGCTGCAAAACATGGTACGCCATCCGAATGCCGGCGCGGTGCTGGTGATTGGTTTGGGATGCGAAAACAATCAGGTCGACGTGTTCCGCACCACGCTTGGCGAGTATGATCCGCAACGGGTGACCTTTATGGTCTGCCAGCAGCAGGATGATGAAGTGGAGGCGGGGCTGGAGTGCCTGCGCGCGCTGTACCTGGCGATGCGCGAAGATAAGCGCCAGCCGGGGAAACTCAGCGAGCTGAAATTCGGCCTCGAATGCGGCGGTTCGGACGGATTGTCCGGCATTACCGCCAATCCCCTGCTGGGGCGCTTCTCGGATTATGTGATAGCCAACGGCGGCACCTCGGTTTTAACCGAAGTACCGGAAATGTTCGGCGCCGAGCGTATCCTGATGAGCCGCTGCCGTGACGAGGCGACGTTTGAAAAGACCGTGCATATGGTCAATGATTTCAAACAATATTTTATTGCCCATCAGCAGCCGATTTATGAAAACCCATCGCCGGGGAATAAGGCCGGCGGTATCACCACTCTTGAGGAGAAATCCCTCGGCTGTACGCAAAAAGCCGGCCAGAGCAAGGTGATGGACGTGCTGAAATACGGGGAACGCCTGCATGTGCCGGGCCTTAACCTGGTCAGCGCGCCGGGCAACGACGCGGTAGCCACCAGCGCGCTGGCGGGCGCGGGATGCCATATGGTGTTGTTCAGCACCGGACGCGGCACGCCTTACGGCGGTTTTGTGCCGACGGTTAAGCTTGCCACCAACAGCGAACTGGCGGCGAAAAAGCCCCATTGGATCGATTTCGACGCCGGCCGGTTGATTCACGGCGTGGCGATGGATCAGGTGCTGGCGGAGTTTGTCGATTTAATCGTCGCCATCGCCAATGGCAAGCACTCGCGTAATGAGGTCAACGATTTCCGGGAACTGGCTATATTTAAAAGCGGCGTGACGTTGTAAATATCCGTTGGGATCCTTACTATAAGAACGGCGTTTCAAATTTATGAAGCGCCGTTTTCTTTTTCTTGTTTCGCCAAATTATAGGAACGCCGTGCCATGAGCCTTTACTGGGTCGCTCAGGGCGTGGGGGTGTTGGCATTTTTTGTCGGCATCACCATGTTTATTAAACGTGACGATCGTAAGTTCAAACTGCAGCTCGCGCTTTACAGCTTTATCATCGGTTGCCATTTTTTTTTGATGGGCGCCAACGCCGCGGGGATGAGCGCGGTGCTGAATGCGTTGCGCACGGTGATTTCCACCCGTACCCGCAACATCCTGGTGATGTTTGTGTTTATCATCCTGACCCTGGCGCTCGGGCTGTCCGAGGTCAAGCACGCCGTTGAACTGCTGCCCATTGTCGGCACGGTCATCAGCACCTGGGCGCTGTTCCGCACCCGCGGGCTGACCACCCGCTGCGTGATGTGGTGTTCCACCGCCGGCTGGGTCACGCATAATATCTGGCTTGGCTCCATCGGCGGCTCGCTTATCGAAGGCAGTTTCCTTATCGTCAATGGCATTAATATCGTACGTTTTCGCCGTATGCAATTACGCGGCATAGATCCGTTCGCCGCGGAACATACCGCCGTTTCCACGCGTTAAGGCGCTTGGCGCTGATTAACCCAGGCATTGATCGCCAGGGTGGCGGCCAGGATAAAGGCCACCACGCCCAGGGATATCGCCACGGGAATATGGATAATATCCACCATCAGCATCTTGGCGCCGATAAAAACCAGAATTAACGCCAGGCCATATTTCAGCAGCGAGAAGCGTTCGGCCACCCCCGCCAGCATAAAATACATGGCGCGCAGGCCCAGGATGGCGAACAGGTTGGAGGTCAGCACGATAAAGGGATCGGTGGTGACGGCAAATATCGCCGGGATGCTGTCGACGGCGAAAATGACGTCGCTGAACTCCACCAGGATCAGCACCAGTATCAGCGGCGTGGCGAACAGCACGCCGTTTTGCCGGATAAAAAAACGCTCGCCGCGCAGTTCGTCGGTCATGCGTAAATGACCGCGCAGCCAGCGCACCAGTGGCTTGTCGCCCAGCGCCGCGTCATCGTCTTTTGACCAGGCCATCTTAATGCCGGTAAACAGCAGGAAGGCGCCGAAAATATACAACAGCCAATCGAACCGGGTGACCAGCCAACTGCCGCCGAAGATCATCAGGGTACGCAGCACGATGGCGCCCAGAACCCCGTAGACCAGCACCCGCCGTTGCAGCGGCGCCGGTATGGCGAAATAACCAAACAGCATCAGCCAGACGAAGACATTATCCACCGCCAGCGCTTTTTCAATCAGGTAACCGGTAAGGAAGGCCAGCGCCTGGGGATCGGCGACGGCCCGGCCCTGGGTGGTGGCCAGGTACCACCAAAAGGCGGCATTGAATAACAGGGACAGGGAGACCCACACTACTGACCAGCAGGCGGCGCGTTTCAAGGTCATGGTCTTGCCCTGGAGCAGCAGGTCGATGGCCAGCATGATAACAACCACGACGGCGAATACGCCCCACAGCAAAGGTGTGCCAACGGTATGCATCAGGAATATCCTTTCGAAAAAAAAAACGGCTTACGTCGGAAGACGCAGCCGTTTTTTCCTTGAACAGGATGCAAACAGACCTCGCCTTCCGGCAAGGTCTCACTTACAACGCGGGACACTTTCAATCTTGAGATTGGGTGCCCTGGTTGCCCGGTAGCCGGATGCGCAGGCATCGTATTGACGGCAAACCGACGAGAAGTTACTCCCCTTTGCTAAACGTAACAATAATGTAAAAATTTGCAACAGTCAATCATTCGCCCGGCTAACCCCCGGTGCCGGTGACGCGCCGCATCACCCGGCTAAGAGACATTGGCGTACAAACGCCGCCATCAGCGCTTCGCTGTCGGGCGTATCGGCGATCCCCCGTCCGATTTGCACAAGCTCCGGACCCTTCGTCGGATCCCCGGCCGACATGTCCGATAAAAAACTGTGCATCACCCTGGCGGAAAATTCCGGATGAAACTGCGTGGTGACCACATTATGGCGATAGCGCAGGATTTGATGGGGATCGCGCGCGGATCGGGCCAGCACGATGGCGCCGTCGGGCGGCGTGACTACCGTTTGCGAATGAATAAGGTTGGCGGGGAACCGCCCCGGCAACAGACCTATCAAGGGGTCGTTGGCGGCGGTGGGCAGTAGCTCAATCGCCAGGGTGCCTACCTCCATGCCGTCGGCGAGATAGTCCACCTCGCCCCCCAGCGCATGGGCCAGCAACTGGTGGCCGTAGCAGACGCCGAAAATCGGTATCTCCGCCGCCATCGCCCGGCGCAGCCACGCGGCGGCAAATTCGCTCCAGGCCAGCCGTTCGGTCACCATGGCGGACGACCCGGTAATCAGCACGCCGCAATAGGCATCGGGCGCGTCGGGCCGCTCGCCGCCCGGCAGGTGGACAATCCGCACCTGGCGCGCCTCAAGTCCGGTCGCCTGCAGGAACAGGGTATCGTAATTGCCGTTGGCCGCAATCACATCCGCCGGCGCGTCACCGGTTTGCAGGATAAGGATGGGTTTTGATCCGGTCCTCACGCCACCGCCCCGGCGTCCCGATCGCTCACCGCCAGGCCGCCGGCGTCTGCGCTATCAACCGGGCCGTCGGCGGGGAATATCACGCCGGTCTGGCGGCGGATTTCGGTTAACAGGGCGGCGGTGGCGCGCGCAAGCGCCAAACCGGGATGTTCCACCTCGTTGTTCTCCACCAGCGCGGCAAAATGCTCCGCCTCGTAAAGCATGGTATTGATATGCTGCGGTTCGGTGAGATCCTGCCTATTGCCGCTGCGCGGCACCAGGGTGATCTGCTGGCATTCGGACATTTTTTCAATCACCAGCGAACCCTCTTCCCCCTGGATTTCGCTTGGCAGCACGCTCTGGCTGACTTTTGAATGGCAAACCGTAACGTCAAAATCGCCGTAATCCAGGCACAGGGTGCCGTGGCCGTCCACGCCGCTCTCCAGCAAGGCGGCGGTGGCATGCAGGCGCCGGGGTTCGCCCCATAATGCCACCGCGCTCGCCAGCATATAAAAGCCGATATCCATAATGGAGCCGTTGGAAAATGCCGGATTAAAGGTATTGGGCTGTTCACCGGCCAGATATTTCGGATAGCGCGAAGAATACTGGCAATAGTTAAGGAACACCTTGCGCAGCTTGCCCACACGCGGCAACGCACGCCGCAAAGCCTGGAAATTGGGCAGGCTGGCGGTTTTAAACGCCTCGAACAGCACCACCCCGTTGGCGCGGGCGCAGGCGATCATCTCTTCCACCTCGCGCAGGTTGGAGGCCAGCGGCTTTTCGCAGATCACATGCTTTTTATGACCGAGCAGCAGCAATGCCTGCCCACAGTGCATGGCATTGGGGCTGGCGATGTACACCGCGTCAATGGCATCGGATTGTGCCAGGTCCTCCAGCGAGTCGAAATAATGCTGGACCGGATAATCGATCCCCAGGCTTTGCGCCTGCGGGAGGGTACGGGAATAGATGGCCGTCAGTTTAAGCTTGCCGCTCTCGTGGGCGGCGTCGATAAATTGACGGGTGATCCAATTGGTCCCTATCACAGCGAAGCGAATCATACCGAATTATTATCCTGCGCAGTGGTTGAAGAGGTATCAGATTAGCATGCTAACGGAGTAAGGAAAACATTCCCGCCGGCAGGATAAGCCGGTCAACCGACGACGAAAATCGCCCATCGGCGCGGTTTTTGCCCGGCGGATGAAAAAAGAGTTTACTGCCGGGGCATTTTCAGGGATAAACACCCCAATTTGTCCGTTTCAGGAAAGGCCCATGAGCCGCTTTGACTATGCCTCCGGTACGCTGGAGCTTGACAGGTACCCGCCCGGCGCGGCCGATGAAAATTTACAGGCCTGGGATGCGGCCGACGAATACCTGCTGGCCCATATCGCCACCCTGGGCCCCATCACCGGGCCGACGCTGATTCTGAATGACGGCTTCGGCGCGCTGGCCTGCGCGCTGCGGGACGTATCGCCCTACAGCAGCGGCGACTCCTACCTCAGCCAGTTGGCGACCCGCCATAACGACGGGCAAAACCCCGGCGGCAGGGGTGAAATCCGTTTTCTGGACAGCCTGGCTCCCCTGCCGGCCTCCCCCGGCCTGGTGTTGATGAAAATCCCCAAGACCCTGGCGCTGCTTGAGCATCAGCTTTATGCCCTGCGCCAGGTGGCCACCGCCGCCACGCAGGTCATCGCGGCGGGCAAGGTCAAGGATATCCATAACTCCACCCTGCAGCGTTTTAGCGATATCCTCGGCCCCACGCGCACCTCTTTGGCTAAAAAGAAAGCCCGGCTGATCTTTAGCCAGGTGACCGCGCCGGCGGCGGCCGGTCCGGATCAACGCTGCGTCTGGACCCTTGAGGAGAGCGGTTACCACATCCATAATCATGCCAACGTCTTTTCCCGCGCTTCTCTGGACATCGGCGCCCGGTTATTTATGCAATATTTGCCCAAGGGGCTCGACGGCGCCCTGGTCGATCTCGGCTGCGGCAACGGCGTCCTGGGTTTGACCGCCCTGGGGCAAAACCCGGGTGCCGACGTGCATTTTGTCGATGAATCCTATATGGCGGTCGCCTCAAGCCGGATTAATATAGAGGTTAACCGGCCGCAGGATTTGGCGCGCTGCCGGTTCAACGTGGGCAATTCGCTGGCGGGCTATGGCGCCGGCAGCGTGCAGGCGGTATTCTGCAACCCGCCGTTCCATCAGCAGCAGGCGATAACCGATCATATCGCCAGGGAAATGTTCCGGGACGCAAAACGCAGCCTGCGGATCGGGGGGGAATTACGCGTCATTGCCAATCGGCACTTAGATTATTATCATCAGATCAAACAGTTATTCGGTAACTGCACTACACTTGGTTCGAATCCAAAGTTTGTGGTGTTGCGGTCGGTGAAAATTTGATGCCGCCGGGGGTTTCCGGCCTGTCTTCCAGGGCGTTTCAGCACGCATGTAACAGGTAGAAAAAGGCGAACGATAAGCGAATTGTTGGCTATGCCGACAGTGATTATACTTCGCCAAAGGTCATTTTTAAGGAACGATTATGTTGTTGCAAGAGTTTGAAACCAGGTTGAACGATGCGTTGACGGAGCTGGAGCAAAGCTTTGGCCGCCACCATAAACTGTGGCAACTGGACCATCAGACTTTGCAGCAACAATTGGATTTGAGCCTGCGCCGCGAAGCCAAACTGCGTGAACAAAATGCGCTATTGGTTAGCCAGCTCAACAACCTGGACAGCTCGCCCGATCGCAATCCCCTGATACATAAAATTAAAATATTAAGCTCCCATATTGATGCCTTGGCCAGGGATGCGGCGGCGTTCCGTCAATCCCTGCCGGGCGTTAATTAATGTCAGGTCGCCGATGAATCACTTTTGCAGCGTCGATTCCAGGAGCGGAAGGTCAACGACGAGCTTCGGCGCAATCGTTGCCAAAAGCTGGCTGAACGGGTAAGGCCGCGGGCCACGGCGCCGGATGCGACGGATTCATCCACCTGATAGATCTTGTTCAGCAGATTGAAATCGTCCGCCATACCCCGGCTATAACCGCTTTTAAGCCCATCCAGCACAAAAAAAATACGCAACAACCGGCTGGTTGCGCTGCTCTCTTTCCCGTGCAGCAGCTTCAATGCATGGATGTTGAGGATATACCGATCGATCATTTGCCGAAATTTTCCCGCTTCAGACAGGGTAGCGGAGGGCGCGCGTATGCATAAACTGAAGAAATTATACATATGGATACCACAGTCATTATTAAATTGGAATTGGCTGCCAAAATAGCGTATTTCATTCTCGTTAGGACAGTCATTCAGTAATTTAATCAATTTTTCCTTATCTTCATTCTCCGTCCCGGAATCAAAACTGTCGATAATATTAAAGACAAATCCCTTCATGGTCTTTTCAACTAAAATGGCGCTGAAATGACCTGTCAGTGACATAAGACCGTCTTCACCCGTATCAAGGGATAACAACGGCATCATTAGGTAATGGCCCACAGACAGATTTTTAAGCTTAGCCTGGGCGATGTTAAACCGTTTTTCCCGGTCCTCTTCCAGATATTTTTGGCCATGGCGCCTATTTCTGTTTCGTTGATGATCGTAAAGCAATGCCGGGGTACATGAAAAATTTGCTTTCTCTTGCGACAGCAAATAAATCATGGCCTCCAATAAGACCTTTTCCACCAGGATACCCGATGGCAGGATATCTTCCAATTCACTGGGCAAGGTGAACGCCTGCTCCAAGGGGACCGGATTGCCATCGGGGGTGCCGGAATAGTGTGTTTTCTCATATTCATGCAGAAAATAAAGCACGCATTGCATAAGTTTTATCCTAATATTATCTCCAATCGATTCGTGATTTAATTGAAACCATTGATTAAGCAAAAAACCGAATATATTACGTTGCAGGCTATCCGGGCTAAGCCTGACCTGATTGTTGCGGGGCGGCAGGCACGGTGGCAGATGGGCGGACTGGTTGACACAGGCGGTCAGGTAATCGTTTTCGTGCCCATGGAGGCGGGATTTTGGCGTCGACAGGTACTTGGTTCGATAAATTTCCTTAATATGGTCAATATGTTGGTTGAATTTAGCCTCGTTTTGGCTGTCGACGGTATCAAGATGAAGCGACGTCTTATCATGTATCATATTTTCGCGATAGATATTATCACTATTGAGGGTATAATTAAGCATACTTTCCTCTTGAATTGATGTGGAACTAATTTATAAAATTATTATATAATTAATGTCATGATGCCGCATTGAAAACCAATGCCTGTTTTTTTACCCTATTTCACGGTAAATACCGTATTTCGCGAGGGTGAGTATGGACAATATATTAATGACCGACTTTAAATAGATAGACATTCTGGTGATTAATTTATCGTTTCTGGATCTATTACATTGATATAGGGATATAGGCATTTTACAAACAACGATTTATTGGTATTTTTTGATAAAAGAGTGAATTTAGTTTGAGTGCTAATAGTGTCTTCATTTAGTATATCAACGGCCTGGGTTTTTGACGGGCATCCATTTGGTTAAGTCAATGCCTTTATCATTAAAAAACAGATTTTAACGTCACCTCTTGATCATATGGATAAATACGTGCCGGACTATAAACATTGCCCGTACTTTGCCGATGATCAGGGTATTGCCATTACCCATCGGCATATATCCATAAGGCACGATCCCGCTCCCTGGCTTCCTGCGCCATACGACAAATCGGCAAACCAAGGCAACCGGAAAGGGGATGACGGGAAGGGAAGAGCAAAGAAAGTATGAAAGGAAGATTCAATGAATGTGTTCAGAAATTTAAAAATCAGGGCGGTGTTATTAGTTATTCTCGTTATTTTTTCGTTGCTCTGGGCCGCGGTCTGCGCATTTACGCTTTTTTCCTTAAATCAGGTTAATGAAACACTGAAACAAAGTGACAATCAACAGCTGAACGGCGATGTCATCAACGGCGCCAACGATCACTACTATCGCCTGGTAACCACATTGGAACGCGCGGTTAAAGATGACAAGTCCGGGAATAAACCGGCATTCAATACGGAAATAGCGGCGGCCACGGTTGAACTCGATGCCATCGACCAGGGATTGAAAGAATTCAAGGCCATGGACCATGGGCAGCTGGCGCCGCCGCTGGTGGATAAAATCTATAATACGTCCTTAGCGTTGTTCACCCAGGGCATGTTGCCGCTTTCCCGGGCGGTACAGGCAGGACAACATGATGATGTCGACCGTCTGCTCAACGAACCTTATCTGACCTTGCGCCGACAGTTCACCGCCGCCATGCGGGAATACAATGCCGCGATAGGTAAAATCAAATCGGATTCCAGCATCCGCATCAACCTGCTGGTCATCTGGTGCCAACGCACGCTGATGGGCGCACTGCTGGCGGGTATTCTTATTATGGTGGCCACCGACCGCTACCTGGTGCGTTATCTGGTCAAGCCGCTGGATACCATCAAATCCTATTTCCGGGCGTTGGCGGCCGGGCGACTGGATGTCGATATAAAAAGTTTCGGGCGCAACTGTGTCGGCCAGCTCATCCCCTTTCTACAGGAAATGCAAAGCAGCTGGACCAACACGGTGACCAGCATCCGTGCCAGCGCCGAGGCGATTTACCAGGGATCGAGCGAAATTTCCATGGGCAACACCGATCTTTCTTCCCGCACCGAGCAACAGGCTTCCGCCCTGGAACAAACCGCCGCCAGCATGGAAGAGTTGAACTCCACGGTGCAGCAAAATGCCGGCAATGCCCACCAGGCCAGCAAACTGGCGGAATCAGCCTCGCAAACCGCCAAAAAAGGCGGCGTCAGCGTACAGGAAGTGGTCGCCACCATGGGCAGTATCGCTTCCAGTTCCAGGCGTATCGTCGATATCATCGGTGTTATCAACAGTATTGCTTTCCAAACCAATATCCTGGCGCTTAACGCCGCGGTGGAAGCCGCCAGGGCCGGAGAACAGGGCAGGGGATTCGCGGTGGTGGCCAGTGAAGTACGCAACCTGGCCAAGCGCAGCGGCGAGGCGGCGAAAGAAATCGAAACCCTGATCAACGAATCGGTGGAGCGGGTCAATATTGGTTCGGTCCAGGTCGTCAACGCCGGTGAAACCATGGAGAATATCGTGCAGGCCATTACCCATGTGACCGATATTATGGGTGAAATCGCCTCTGCATCGGACGAGCAAAGTAAAGGCATACGGCAAATCGGCCAGGCTGTCACGGAAATGGACAGCGTTACCCAGCAAAACTCGGCCTTGGTGCAACAATCGGCCGCCGCCGCCGCTTCGCTTGAGGAACAGGCGCGGCATCTGACCGAAATGGTGGCGGTATTCCAGTTAAAACACACCGGCGCCGTGGCACCGGGCAAACCGGTAGCGGCGCCGAACCCCGGAATTTCGCTGCGGGTGGCCGGCAAGAAGACGCCGCCGGGACAAGCAGGGCATTGGCAAACATTCTGATCACCAATTATTACCCTACGCTTAATGTGAAGCCGGCCATGAGGGCGGCTTCACATTTATCTCATTACCCTGGTTGGATTAATCCTATAATTAATCGCGCCGCCTTGGTTGTTTTTAACCCGGCCTCTAACCGGGTTGCATATTCCGCTTCATTCTTTAGGTTTTACGCCTTTTATTTCATCTGATTTAGCTGCTTATAAAAAATAATATGTATAAAAATTATTGGCATACATTATAAATGTAACTAGGTATTAATTTCTTAACAAAACAGCTGTAATATTAATAGCTTGCCAATGCAATATTCCTGATGTTAGGGTTGTTTGGTAGTAGGCGATTGAGCAGAGGGGGACATATTGTAACAGATTGTGTGATATTGTGTGAGGATGGTGGTAATTTCATAATGCGCCATTTTAAGGGTGTAAATAAAATAAGATGATTGCGTTTTTAGTAGAAGCAAATAAGTTTCTCTATAGATTCCCCGATAATGTAATTGTCAAAGATACTCCTTCCGGTGATATGAAAATCATTGAGCATTGCCGAGACAACTTTATTTATCGAAATTATTTTGTTGGTTACCGCTCGCTCACCGGGAAGGTATTAATTCTGCAGAATGCAAAGCCCATATGGGTGCTAACCTACGAAGGCGGCGTAACCAATCATGAAGATTCAGACGATTGTGTCAGGAGAATCTATGCGTTCGTCAGGCGGAACCTGGCCCGGGCCACGCTGGATCAACCTATCAGGGGGCCGTCGGAGTATCACGATGGCAAAATGTGCTATAACAACAGTTTTTTTGGTTCCATCAACAAGTTCAACGGCAACGAAACAGTGTCGCTGAGCGACCAACGGTTAATCTATAGCCTGAGCTACTCGGGCGGGGATGTAATTTTTTAGCCCAGCGCCGAACCGCCGCTGACCACATCCTGGTCAAGGCAATGCCGGGGCTTTAATCTTGCATAGCACGGCATTCCAGCTCTCCGCCCACCCTCGCCACCATTCTGCATGAGCTAGCCCGAACCTGCCGGGCGCGAAGCAATTCGTATTAAAGCCGGCCGGTGATTCTTCTATGCCTGCGCTCTATTCCAAGGACAGGGCGTGCATAATGGTGGTAAGTTGGCCTGGATAACAGCTGACGGAACAGCCATTAGGCAGATGGAGGGTAACGGTGTTGGGATCGTCCCTGGTCAATTCGTTGCCCCCGTCCAGCGTGCCGTCCGGCCCGATATCGGCTTTTTCTGCTGCGAACTTATTTTTGTTTAGCCAATAATAAAATGTACTTAACGTCAACTTTTCCTGCACGCAATACTCTTGTTTTGACAATCCGCTGAGTAGCCATGCCTGGATATGATTCAGTTGTACAGTCAGGGGATACCGATTTGCCATACTTACCTCGATAATATATGTATATCATGTGAATGTTATTATATTTTAAATCTTTTATTATTAATGATAAATGATTTTAAAAGTATAATGATCTGGGTTTCCACTTTATAGGGGAATGACGAGCTTGAATTAAATATATCATTCGCATGGGGGTTTGGAAATAATTTTGGCAATACAAGTTCCATTTACTCGAATATCTAACGAGGCCGCTGCCAGGTGAAAATTGGATTGTAATTAATGTAAATAGACGATGTTGCCTATTCAGGACATCCACGACCGACTGCCGGTACCGGTCATCACTGAAGCGCCGCACCCGAACGGTAAACGAAAATGCGAACGCCGGCGCCGATATGCCCACCAGACATTGGCGCCCATCTTTTTGGTGCTTTTTTATGTTTATTTTTCATATGGGCTTTAGGTTATGCATGAAATTTTTTTTGCAATTATAAGGCACTCACCGATTAATTATTCGTTTAGTAATTTTAAAGAATCTGGTTTTATCGGAATCACGTACTGTGGTGGCACTGCAATACTCAATCGTTTATGGTTAATAAATAACTGCCGCACCATATCCTGAGCGTGAAGGATATTGAGGTGCCGAGCGGCGACATCGCGCAAAATAACTCAGGACGGTGTTACGTTCTACCGATGAGCTTTACCAGCCATGTCGCCTGATGGCTGGTAATCCCTGAATATACCGTAAACGCCCTGAACTGGGGTACTGCGGACCCTGCGCGCCGGCGGCGGAGCGTTCGTTCATAAAACATAAGCAAATTTAATGTAAATTTGTGCCGCTAGCCCCCTGGTGGCCAAGTTAAATTGGCCACCAGGTTTGGTAAAGGCCAAAGATGCAGGGCTTTCCTGACGTAGCCCAATGTTTAATGCCGCTTCAAAAAATAATTGTAAACATTAGGAACGCTGTTTGTTTAACTTGGCGATATTGTAATAACCCGGTTTTCTCCTTTAACATCCCGGCATGAAACCAAAAAATCCCGTCCTCCCCAACGATGTGCCCGCATTGCGGGCACTATTGATAAAACAACAAGAGCGGATCGCGCAACAGCAGGCGACCATCGCGTCCCTGCACGACGACCTTAACGCGCTAAACGAGGAAATCGACCGCCTGTCGTCGCAGTTGGATAAGTTGCGACGACTGTACTTCGCGCGTATGCCGGAACAGCCCGACCGGCAACCCGAGCGGCAAATCGTCCAGTTTGAGCATCGCCTGCAAGAGCGGCTGATGATGGATAGGGGCCGGCAGGCGTTAGTGGTGAATCCGGCACCGTCGCCGGTGTTGCTTCATTGCTTTGCGCGTCCGCCGTTGCCGCCGGACCTGCCGCGCGAAGAGCGGTGCCTGGAGCCGCTGGAGCCGGTCTGTCCCGCCTGCGGCGGTGAGCTTAAGCTGCTGGGTGGGGAGGTCAGCGAGCAGTTGGAACTTAACAGAAGCACGTTCAAGGTGATACAGACCCGGCGTAATAATAAAGCCTGCGCGCGCTGCGACGTCATCGTCCGGGCCCCGGGACCTTCGCATCCCATCGAACGCGGCATAGCCGGGCCGGGCCTGCTCTCAAGGGTGATAACGGCAAAATACGCCGAGCATATGCCGCTGAATTGCCTGTCGGACAGCTTCGCCCGCCAGGGGGTGGCGCTGAGCCGGGGCACGATGGCCGGCTGGGCGGGGCTATGCGGTCACCTGCTGGCGCCGCTGGCCGATGCGGTAAGCGACTACGTGATGTCGACGAATAAAATGCATATCGCCGACGCGCCGGCAGAGGTGGCGCAACCCGGCAACGCCAAGCCAACAACCGGACGGCTTTGGGTCTATGTGCGTGACGACCGCAATGCCGGCTCAACGCTTCCGCCCGCGGTGTGGTTCGCTTATAGCCCGGACCGCAAGAGCGTTCATCCGCAAATGCATTTGGCCGGCTTAGGCGGTCCGTCGCCGTCGGAAGACTATGCTGGCATTAACCTACCGCATGAAGAAAGTCCTGTCCGCGAGGTCGGTAGCATGGCGTATGCCCGGCGTAAGATCCTTGATATCCATAGGCGGCATCCGTCGCCGATCACCACCGAAGCGCTGGACCTGATCGGTAAGCTGTATGCTATCGAAGAAGCCATTCGGGGACGTGCGGCCGAAGAGCGCAGAGAAGTCCGCGAAAAACGATCCCAACCGATCCTTATCATCCTGGGGCGCCGGGTGCGGGAAACATTAACCAGGTTATCGCGGCAGGCCGATGAGGCGAAAGCCTTTAACTACCTGATAAACCATTGGCCGGCGTTGTATTATTACAGCACCAATGGCTGGGCGGAAATCGATAACACTATCGCCGAAAACGTGTTGAAGGTGGTGTGCCAGGGGCGGAAATACGCCCTGTTTACAGGCTCGGACAGCGGCGGCGAGCGGGCGGCGTTAATGTTTACGCTTATCGGCAGCTGCCATCTCAACGGCGTGGCGCCGCAAGCGTACCTGCGCCATGTGCTGGCTACCGTCGCCGATCATCCTGCTGATAAGATAAAAGAGCTCCTGCCGTGGAATGTCGATATCCCGGCTGATTAAACATCAGTATGGCGCCGTGCGGACGCTTACGGCGCGCAAGGACCGACAATGGATGCCGTCCACAGGCTGTTTTATCCAACCGTGGGCCGAGGCGGTAAAAACCGCCATGACGCAGCCTATGGCTGATGTTATTAGAAGAAATAAATGGGAAACAATAGGAATGCATTTCGTTTAGCCCAGCGATATTGTAACAACCCGGTTTTGTCCCTTAACATCCCGGCATGAAACCCAAAAATCCTGCCCCGTCCACCGATGTGCCCGCGCTACAGGCGCGGGTGCTGCAACAACAACAGCGGTCCGCGCAGCATCAGGCGACCATCGTTTCCCTGCGCGATGACCTTAACGCGCGTAAAGCGGAAATCAACCGTCTGCGGGCGCGGTTGGACAAGCTGCGGCTCATGCCGCCTGACCTGCCGCGCGAAGAACGCTGCCTGGCGCCGCGGGAGGCCACCTGTCCCGCCTGCGGCGGCGAGCTTAAGCCGCTGGACGGGGAGGTGAGCGAGCAGCTTGAGTTTCTCGAAAACGTGTTCAAGGTAATCGAGACGCGGCGTACCAGGAAAACCTGCGTCCGCTGCGACGTTATCGTCCGGGCACCGGTGCCGCGGCATGCCATAGAGCGCGGCATCGCCGGTCCTGGCCTGCTCTCAAGGGTGATAACGGCAAAATACGCCGAACATATGCCGCTACATTCGCTGTCGGACAGCTTTGCCCGCCAGGGGGTGGCGCTGAGCCGGGGCACGATGACGGGGTGGGCGGGGCTGTGCGGTAACCTGCTGGCGCCGCTGGCCGATGCGGTATGCGGCTATGTGATGTCAGCGGATAAAATGCACATTGCCGACGCGTCGGCAGAGGTGGCGCAACCAGGCTGCGGCAAGCCAAAAAACGGCCGGCTGTGGGTCTATGTGCGTGACGATCGCAATGCCGGCGTAACGCTTCCGCCCGCGGTGTGGTTCACTTATAGCCCTGGCCGCAAGGGCGGGTATCCGCCGACGCGCCAGGCCGGATCCAGCGGGCGGACGCCGACGGATGCCGGTGCGGGCTTTGACCCATTACATGAAGAAAGCCCGGTCCGCGAGGTCGATAGCATGGCGTTTGCCCGGCGCAAAATCCTCGATATCCACCGGCGGCATCCGTCGCCGGTCGCCGCCGAAGCGCTGGCGCGGATCGGTGAGCTGTATGCTATCGAAGCCGCTATCCGGGGGCGCCCGGCCAAGGAAAGACAACAAATGCGCGAAGCGCGCTCCCGGCCATTGCTCGTTAACCTGGAAAGCTGGATCCGGGAACAGTTGACCCGGTTACCTCGACAGGCCGATACGGCCAAGATGTTCAGCTACCTGATAAACCGCTGGCCGGCGCTGTCACGCTATGCCGGCGACGGCTGGGCGGAGATAGATAACACTATCGCCGAAAACGCGCTACGGGAGGTGAGCCCGGGACCGAATAATGATCTGTTCATGGAGTCCGACCGCGACGGCGAGCGGGCGGCGTTGATGTTTACGCTTATCGGCAGTTGCCATCTCAACGGCGTGGAGCCGGAGGCCTATCTGCGCCATGTGCTGGCAACCGTGGCCGATCATCCGGTTAATAAGATTGTCGAGCTCCTGCCGTGGCATCTTCGGGTCCCTGCTTGAATAATTATCAATATGGCGCTGTGTCGGCACTTGCGTTGGCGTAAGCGCAGAGCAAGTCGGATGAAATTATTTAAATTTTGTTTAGCATATTGTTATTATTTTTTTGTATTTCACCGTTATCATACTGCTATGCCGGGACGATATATATATTAATCACGTTATTATGATCTTCTTCAACTAAATGTGCGTCTTATAAGCGGCTATCAATTATTAGTTTCTCTTTTTTTCTTGACTGGGCATGCGCCAGGCGTCTTTGTCGTTGATAGCCTACGCCTCGCCAGGCTCTACTGCTCAAGATAATTCGCCGGCAGGATACATTAGAATATCTCAATGCATTACCAATGAAATGGCGGCCATGGCATGTGTCAGCCGAATGAAAATAGCCGGTGCCAGCAGATTAACAGATTTACTCGGTGAACAAACCACCACAGTAAAAATTGAATACCTATAAACATGTTCATATCTTTATGATGATGAAATTTAAGTTTTTATTAATAAATATTACGGAATAATTTAATTATTATGAGAATTTTTGTGATAAATTTAGAGAAATCAACTCAACGTCGCGCGGATATTGAAAAAAATCTGGGCATATTAGATCTTGATTTTGACATTATCACGGCGATTGATGGTTACGCGTTATCAAAAAATGATAAAGAAGAAAAAACGCGCAGCCTGAGCTATGCGTTAACAGCGGGTGAAATTGGCTGTGCGCTCAGCCATATCAATATCTACAGAAAGATATTTGAAGAGAATATAAGTGCTGCGTTAATATTGGAAGACGATGCATTAGTAACGCCAGACATAAAACTGGCCTTGCCTGCAGTTGAACATTTTTTGTGCGTGGATAAGCCCTACGTTATTCTTTTGACGGAAACATCGAAAATCATCAAAAATAAGTACAGAACACTTGAGAGCGGGCATACTTTAAACAGGGTGCTTGAGGCGGTGAGTACGCGTGGGTATGTAATTAACTATGCAGCAGCGAAAAGCATGATGTCTTTTCTCTATCCCGTTTGGCTGGTGGCGGATAAGTGGAACCTGATATACGAGTATGGAGTCTGCGATGTAATGGCACTCACTCCACAACTTATCTTAAAGAGTGAACATGAAAAAAATTCAACGATACAGCTTTATAATGGGAAAGAATCACAAGTTTTAAGGAAAGAAAAAGATATTGTATGGAAAAAAATAAAAAATAAAAGGAACATTAAAACAAGAGTAAGGATGTTTAAAATAAAAGTCATAAATGCTTTCAGCCGTAAAGCTCAAGGCTAATCCAGATTATAGGGGTAGTGTAGTTTAATGCGTCGTCATTCGTTGAGGGCCATGCGTAATTTATGTTTATCCCTCTGTTTCGGCAAGGGAATGGGCATTTGTGGCAGTTGTTTTGGTGGCCCCTGCTGGACTTGAACCAGCGACCAAGCGATTATGAGTCATAAAATTAGCCTGTTTTTAATTGTTCGCCATTGTCTTTGTTTGTGTTTTTAATTGTTTGTAATCAATCATTTATTGAGTTGTTTTTGTTTCTGATTGGTTCTCTCATTTCCCCATTGTACTATCCTTACCTGACCCGAAATGGGTATCGGGTCAAGTAACGCTTATCTGTATTAGCTCAGACTTGATCCGACAGATTTCGTAGGTAGAACATTATCAAATCTGACAGTCTGGTTTGAGCGAAGAGCGGACATAGCTGCTCATGATTAGGCTGTCGTGTACAATTAGTACTCTACAAGCCAAATGGTGTCATTGAATTTAGTGAGTAGGTCAAAGTCACCTGTCACCTCAGACACCATGGTAGTTTTTTCCAAGAGCCAGAGCAGGAAGCGTTGAGTAACGCATCAGTTAGTATTCGGTTGCCTGACAACGGTCACAAAGGCACCTACTTTCATTAAAAATTAAATAAAAACAGTAAGTTGATTTAGTTTCGCCTATTTTTTTGTTTTAGTAACGCATATGCGTTACCATGAGTAAGGACGTTACTGAGGTGATGAAATGAAGAGTTTGTTAGCTGATGCGCTTAAATACATCGAGTCATCATTTCTGATCGATACGAAAATTTTGCAGGAAATGGATGAATATCTTCCATTTCAGCTAAGAAAGAGCGCTACTTTGTGCATCGTAAGTATCGATGACAGAGAGTTTATGGTTTTGACTGTAGAAGATCCTGAGCTGCTGGTGTCTAATAATTTTGTACATCTCAAACGGCTGGAGGCAAAGTCAGATTTATCATTAATTGTAGTAACATCAAAACTAACTTTTGAATTAAAAAATATATCCAAACAACTAAAGAATGGGTTAATCATTCCTGGCCGTTATGTTTCAATGCCGTCTCTGATGCTTCAGAGTGAATCAAAAGACGTTAATTCCGATCGCTGGGTTGATACCGAAAGCAGCTATGGCATCATTCCTTCATACCTGTTGACTTACTATCTTTCAGGTTATTTTGATGATGGTTTTAACAGCTTAGATATTTTGGAGCTTCTGGGCGTATCAAAAATGGCGTTTTCTCGGGCTGTTAAAGAGCTTTTATCTCATAAATTAATATCTGAAACTTCATCCGGACGCAGTTCGCATTTTCGATTCACAGAATCGCGGAAAAGGGTTTGGAACCATTATCGGCACAGAGTTTCTCCTCTCTCTACAGGATTTGTACCTGTCAGAAATGAAACGCTCAAAGCAGCGGAAGTTTTTCTTTCAGGAGAATCTGCCCTGTCAAAGTATACTCTTTTAGGCTCACCCTCTAGACCTTTTTTGGGAAAGTGTTTGACGGATAAAGACAGATATATGAGGCCTATAACACCCGCGACTATGAAAGGTGACTATTTCTTTAAAATACTTAACGTTTTGGATGATGCTGAGTACTACCACACCCTCATCGAAGGTTTTTCAATGCTTCAGGTTTTTCCTTATCAACCAGCCATTCAAAAAGATGCGTTGAACAAAGTTTTTCTTCTGTTTTCGAGGTTCAACACAACCGATTTAAGGGTGAAGTCATCATATAATGAACTTGAAGATCAGGTGTACTCTAATCTCAAAGATTAATAAAAAAGGAATTTAGTATGGAAGGTGAAGCTTTTTTAATAGGGTATATGCAGCAATATGCCGATGATTATATTCTCATCGGTGGTAATGCATGTGCATTAAACTTTGAAAACATTGGCGCTAACTTCAGAGCAACTGTTGATCTAGATATAGTTCTTATAACTGAAAGTACCAATGACCAATTTTACGGGCATTTATGGGATTACATCTTCGAACATGGTTATGAGGGAAAAGTGTACAGGGGGAGCAATGCAGGAGGTTCGGCCTATCGTTTCATCCTACCTGAAGACAATCGTGTACCAAACGTGCCTGCTCAAATAGAGCTTTTTTCCAGGAAGCCGAATTACTTCGATGCAGCCCTTGCCGAAAGACCCCACATTACCCCGATCAAAACAGGCCCGGGGGTCTCAAATTTTTCTGCTATTTTACTTGATGACGATGTGTATAAATTTATAAGATCATCAAGAATTCCATTGAAAGGCATTTCAACAGTGAACCTCGAGTGCTTTTCGGACTTAAGTCAGTTGCATGGCACAGCAATCAAGCCCTCTTTGATGAAAAGAAAATCAACGACAAAAATACAATACTTAAGCATCCCCAAGACATGATTAGAATTGCGAACGTGATTGAAGACCCACAAAATACTTTATTTCCAGCTCAGATATTTGACAGTTTGCAGCATTCAAGAGAGCGTCTCTTAAGTCAGGACGTTCGTGCAGAATTACAAGCAACACCGCCCAGCATCGATATTACGATTGATTATATAGACACTTTCGTCAACAGGCAGTAAGTCTGGCCTGATCCGCGTAAATTTTATACCACAATGTTAAGTAGTGAAATACTTAACGTGCTTTTGCCAAGGCCCGCTTTCAGGCGCATAGCTGCCTGTCAGATTAGGTTTGGCCCTGTGTCGTAATTGTTCCGGGTCAAGTCTGAGCTAATACAGCTAACCTGACTAAGGACGGCTTCCAGTTTACCGCTGCCGACAGGATTCCGCTTATTCTCTATGGTTTCGAGAAACAGTTTCTCTCTAGGTCTGATGAGCTGAAATCCCTGGCTCGTTTGGAGCTGGTTACTTATCTGGCTGAATGCCATGTGGAATTTATTTTGATCCACCCATTCAGAGAAGGTAATGGGCGTCTGTCGCGGTTACTTTGCGATGTGTTGGCAGTTCTCGCGGGAAGGGGCTTGCTGGATTACAGCCTATGGGATGAACACAAAGCTTTTTACTTTAAGGCAATTCAGGCTGGAGTATCAGGTAACTATAGCCCCATGATGCGACTGGTGAGTGATATCTTGCAAAATTAACTGGCGAGGCCAACGGCTTTCGCCTGTGCCTGATTGCGTTTGAGTTGCTGCTCAATTTTTTGTACAGAAACACCTGTTTCAATCGCGGTTGAGCTGGCTACGGCGCGGTAGATTTGAGTTTTTGTGATCTGGCTGTGTGCTTTTTTTTTGTCATGTGGAAAGCCTCGTTGTTTCAGACCTGATTCTAGTTTGGATAGGGGCGGCTAGCAAGACTGTTATCTGCTCACCAAATGCATAATTCAACCATTGGTTATCTGGGGCGGGTCGGGAGCGAATTCGGAGCTGCACTAATTTTTGAATAGGATCACAGAACAGTATCGATATACTTCTCTTATGATCAATGAGTAGGCTCAAAATTTCGGCCTTCTAACTACCAAGGCGATTGAATACACAATAGCAGCAGTCAAGATTGGTGGCATACCAAGGTTTGAACTTCCCAACAGGTTTAGCAAGAATCCGTAAAAGCGCTGTCGCCATTTTGGATACCTGAGTGATAGACCTATAGAAGCAGGATAGCTCTGCTGCCATTTTGCTGCCACCGTAGAGCACCAATAAAAAAGCCACCTCGTCTAAAAGTGGCTTAATTTACTGAATTTAATCACTTTTCTTGGTGGCCCCTGCTGGACTTGAACCAGCGACCAAGCGATTATGAGTCGCCTGCTCTAACCAACTGAGCTAAGGGGCCGAGTGGGCGTTGATTATAGAGTAACTGTGGGGACAGATCCATAGGGTCTCGGTTTGCTTGGCTGATTTATCGCCAATTTCACGCTATTATTGGCCGGTGTATGTAGCTTGTTGCATTTTCTGGAGTTTTAAGATGATAGAGGACATTCTGGCCCCGGGGCTTAGGGTGGTTTTTTGTGGTATCAACCCTGGGTTGTCGAGCGCGCATAAGGGTGTGCACTTCGCCAATCCCAATAACCGGTTCTGGAAGATCATTCATCAGGCCGGGTTTACCGAGCGCCAGCTTAAGCCTGAGGAAGAGCGTCAACTGCTGGAAACGGGATGCGGCATTACCATGCTGGCCGAACGGCCCACCACCGAGGCGTCCGAGCTGACGCTGGCGGAGTATCGGGAAGGGGGCAAGCGCCTGATAGAAAAGATTCAGGCATATCAGCCCACCGCGCTGGCGGTGCTGGGCAAGCAGGCGTACCGGCAGGCATTCAGGGTCAGCAACGCCATTTGGGGCAAGCAGGAGGTGACCATCGGCAAAACTGAAATCTGGGTGCTGCCCAATCCCAGCGGGCTGAATCGTATGGGGTTCGATACGCTGATTAAGTCCTATCGCGAGTTGGACGCCATCCTGGCGACGCGGGGCAGATAATCTGTCCCGCCCATAAAAAAGCCCCGCCTGTTGAGAGCGGGGCTTTTTGCCGTCGGTAAAACGCCGGGAGGGACCCTTGGGGGGCCCCGACGGGGCTTAGTCGTCCAGGAAGCTGCGCAGCACTTCAGACCGGCTCGGATGGCGCAGCTTGCGCAGCGCCTTCGCTTCGATCTGACGGATACGCTCGCGGGTAACGTCAAACTGTTTGCCCACTTCCTCCAGCGTATGGTCGGTATTCATATCGATACCGAAGCGCATGCGCAGGACCTTGGCTTCACGGGCGGTCAGGCCGGCCAGCACGTCGTGGGTGGCCGAGCGCAGGCTTTCCGACGTGGCGGAGTCCAGCGGCAGCTCAAGGGTGGTATCCTCGATAAAATCGCCCAGATGCGAATCTTCATCATCGCCAATCGGCGTTTCCATGGAGATGGGCTCCTTGGCGATTTTCAGCACCTTGCGGATTTTATCTTCCGGCATCAGCATCCGCTCCGCCAGCTCTTCAGGCGTAGGCTCGCGGCCCATTTCCTGCAGCATCTGGCGGGAAATACGGTTGAGCTTGTTAATGGTCTCAATCATATGTACCGGGATACGTATGGTGCGCGCCTGGTCGGCGATGGAACGGGTAATGGCCTGACGGATCCACCAGGTGGCGTAGGTCGAGAACTTATACCCGCGGCGGTATTCAAACTTATCCACCGCCTTCATCAAACCGATATTCCCTTCCTGGATCAAATCCAGGAACTGCAGGCCGCGATTGGTATATTTCTTGGCAATCGAGATAACCAGGCGCAGGTTGGCTTCCACCATCTCTTTCTTGGCGCGGCGCGCTTTCGCTTCGCCGATGGACATGCGACGGTTGATGTCCTTGACCTGCTCGATGGTCAGGCCGGTTTCTTCTTCGATCTGACGCAGCTTTTGCAGGTTGCGATGGACGTCCTCATCCACTTCGCGCAGTTTTTCCGACCACGGCTTATTCATGGCCAGCGCGGCCTTGAACCAGGCTTCGCTGGTTTCGTTGCCGGCAAACAGCGTGACGAAGTTTTTCTTCGGCATTTTGCTGGTTTCAACGCAAAGCTTCATGATCAGACGTTCCTGGGTGCGCACGCGATCCATCATGGAGCGCATGTTGCTTACCAGGTAATCGAACTGTTTCGGCACCAGGCGGAATTGCTTGAACACCTCGGACAGCTTGAGGATTTCATCGGCGGACTTGGCATGGCTACGGCCGTTGGCTTTGATGACATTGCGCGTGGCTTCGTACTGATCGCGCAGATCGACGAATTTCTGGCGCGCCAGCTCGGGATCGATACTGTTATCGTCCTCCGCGTCGTCGTCGTCTTCTTCCTCGTCGTCATCGTTGTCGGCCAGTTCAGCGGTGGTCAGCTCGGAGCCGATATGGGTCGCCGTCGGCGCCAGCTCTTCTTCGGCGTTCGGGTCGACGAAACCGGTGATCAAATCCGACAGCCTGGCTTCGCCCGCTTCCACGCGGTCATACTGTTCCAGCAGGTAGGTGATTGCCTCAGGATACTCGGCAACCGAGCATTGCACCTGATTAATCCCGTCCTCGATACGCTTGGCGATATCGATTTCACCTTCACGGGTCAGCAGTTCAACGGTACCCATTTCGCGCATGTACATGCGCACGGGGTCGGTGGTGCGCCCAATTTCGGACTCCACGCTCGACAGGACCTGCGCGGCCGCCTCAGCGGCATCGTCGTCGGTGTCGGAGGTGTTTTCGGCCAACAGCAGGTCGTCGGCATCCGGTGCTTCTTCCATCACCTGGATGCCCATGTCGTTGATCATCTGGATGATGTCTTCGATCTGATCGGAGTCGACGATATCCTCCGGCAGATGGTCATTGACCTCGGCAAAGGTCAAATAGCCTTGCTCCTTACCACGAGTGACAAGTAGCTTGAGCTGTGACTGCGGGTTTTGCTCC
>NZ_DASWOM010000043.1:0-88362 GCF_036398755.1 Acerihabitans sp.
CACAACCTGTACGGCATTACCTTCAGCCAGCTCACCCAACACATTCATCAGCAACGTTAAGGCCGCGGTAGGTAGTTCGATCTGGTGTGAGACGTCATCCGCATCTTTAATCAGAATCTGCTGCGTCTCAAGCTTTGTTGAAAGGAAAGCGGCCAAGGCACGCTGGCCACGTGTAGCCGTTTCTATTTCATGTTTTGCCGGAAGAGCCAGTCCGGTCAGCGTAGTATTCGTCATCATCATATCTCCATCGATTAACTATTGCTGAAAGAATAATCGAAATAAACGAAAAACGCAATAAACGAAACACTACCGAGATGTTATCGTCGCATCTTGGCACACATGGAAAGATTAACCGTCCCGGACAGCTTAAGGCGAACAAGTACCTCGATCAGCGACAAAGCGGAAAGTGACTGGACCATATGAAGTATATATCTGGGATGTTGCGTAATGTCGTATGTGGTGAAAAGACTCGGGTATTATCGTACCTCGGGGATGATATCTTCAACCGTAAAATCATTGGGATGATTATAAAATCTATATGCTGTAATTGGCCTCTCACCCTGCTCTGGTAAAGAAGATATTAACTTTTAAAATTAGGGTGTGATAAAGGTGGTCATTTTGGTGGTCTTGACAGGATAGTCATTTTCCTTTAGCTTAATTATTAGCCACTTGCTGGTAAAGGCGATCCCAGTCAGAGGAGCCAAAATTCTGGAAAAGCCCGCGTCAGGTAACTGACGCGGGCTTTTTGCTATAAGTTCATGGCTGGGCGAATAACATCCAGCTTGCGAAGTCCGGTCAGGTAACCCTGAGCGGGCTATCCATTAACTTTATTAACATGACAGACAACTTTTCCCGCACTTGAGAAGCGTAACGTCCCGAAATATCATATTTATCCAGTTCTATTTTTGCCTCTGTGAGGCCGCCCATTAAGCGCGAGCGAAAAGGCATAGGCAATGGGATGCGGAAAATAACGGTAAAAATCACTATGTTTTCCCCCCTTGCGCCACTCAAAGGCTGCTGGAATCTGTCTGACGCACCGGGTGTTGTCCCATAATTTCGTCGCTAATGGTATCACTCGCTGCATTACTTTTTCTATCCGGCAGGAAACTTCTTGAGGGCCATAAATAAAGGGAATATCACAATCTCTATCCCTCGCATCAACGATCAGGTCGATGTTGGCAGACTTCTCAGTTCGGTGCCACTTTATGGTTGCGTTGGCTACCACATGTGGTACAAAATCAAGGGATAAACCCCATTTTGGCGCAAACACGCCGCCTTTCCATTTAACGAAAGTAAAGACTTGGCGAATGGGTGCATCATCACTGCGTAGCCACGTTAGATGCTTTTGACGAACAAATCCCAATGGTAATAATTTGGACTCTATTACTGGAAAAATAATTTCATGAAGCTTTTTATTTGATAGTAAATCAAATATTTTCGGCTCTGCCCGCCGAGGAAAAAATATTCCCACAGTTATTCCTTAAGCATTCCTGAAACAATTAATCTGATTTTTTTGATAAGAGGTTATATTTTTCGACAAGCATTTAAAAGTTTTTTAATCATATCAAACTGTTTATGTTTCGTGAATATATGTGCATTATTACTATATCCTATTGAGATTTGACTTGCGCTTCGTGCCATGTTCATTGCACAATAAAAATGTATTTCTCTCTGATAATGTTGCTTCCTAAGCAGATAGCAATAACTATCTTTTCACCCAGTTCCCAAAAAATGTGCCGCACCTTACAGGCGCGGCTTTTATCATTATTTCAGATCAGCATTGAATAATGATGTCAACTGAACTGCGGGCGGATAGCCTCGCTAAAGTCAGTCATGTTCACGTTAGCCTCGTTTCAATTAGCGCTATTCAACCCAGCCGCGAACAAGTCTGCCCCGCTCAAGTCTGCCTCGCCTAATTCAATCCCCCTCAGATCCGCATTTCTAAGGCAATCGCCTTTTATGATAATTCGCCGCTGGCCCGTCAAGGATATGTCCGAGCGGGCTTGGGGATACTGGTGCAGTAAAACCACAGCGGTGCTGACACTGTCATATATCTTTTTATCAATCGATAGCTCAACACTCAATAACTCAGCAGTGCATTCGCTACTGCTCACTTTTATGGTAGCCAAATCGACATCTTGGCCATAGGCCTGCTCAGTAATAATGGTAATGGTATGTTCGGAAAAATTAAATTCGAGTTTTTCAGGAATGTCAAAACCGTATCTTCCCCGATTAAGGAGAAAAGCGTCCGCCCAAGCTTGAGCAAATTTCTCATAAAGATCGGCTTGAGCGACATGTTCATTATTTAGATAGCCATTTTTATAAAAAAATTCAACATCTTTTAATACACGCGCTGCTTTCTTTCTTGCTTCTACCACTTGAACATCATGGCAACCCCAACATGCTCCCAAGTTTGAAAGAACTGAAAAACCCATTCCATAATATGGCATATTTATTTCCTCGGTCATTCGCATCGCGAATTTTATATTTAATCACAAATTATTTTAATAGCACAATCAACTATCTGGTGTTTTAGCCTGAATAACTGTGCTTTATATCGCTCCATTTTTGTTAGCCCCTGCCCATTGCCGGAAAATGGTGACGCCATGTGCATAAACTGGGCGATATTTTTCAATAATTGTCACAGATGTCGGCGCCGGGAGTTGTGCGTCATCGTTTCATGGAATGTCATATCTTTTTTTGGCGATTGATCAGGTCGCTCAATCAGGATTGAGTTCCCTCAAAGTGATCTACTCTTTGGCCCACCTAGGTAGAATACCCGCCGCAATATATATACTTTGCAAACATGGCTACCTCTTGGATGAAAAATGGCCGCTTATCCACGAATACATCGTAAGCGCACCGATTGCGGTGCCGGCACGGCCCAAACGGGCCTGTATTTGCTGGCGGATCGAGGTCAGCGTTTTCATAACGCTCCTGAAGCGGCAGATTCAGCGCGTATCCATTTGGGGAAATGGAATAAATCACATAAATCTGTCCGCTCCGCCTGATGCTTCAATGGTCTGTCCCGTAACAAACTGGTTTCTTCCAGAAAGCAGGAACGCAGCAATCGCGGCAATATCTTCAGGCAGTCCAAAGCGGCCCACCGGGGTTTTCTCTTTACCCAGTAATGCCATGACCTCCGCGTCCGTTTTGTCAGCGAGTTCGGGACGACGAATGCGGACATTCGGTAGCATATTCTGTGCCCAGTTATCCGTCGCGACAGCGCCCACACCGATAGCATTGACCAGAATACCATCCGCAGCCACGCTCAATGCCAAACTGCGGGTCAGGTTGTTGATGGCGGCGCTCAGGGCGTGCGAAACGGTAAGCTGCGGGTTGGGATAGATACCGCCGATGGAGGAGATATTGACAATGCGCCCCCAGTTTCTTTTCTGCATCCCGGGGATGACTGCCTTACAAAAGCGTCGCATGGCGGAGAGCTTGGTCTCTGTCATTAACCACCAGTCTTCCTCCGAAGTGGTTAACAGCGTGCCCGTATGTGCTCTTCCTGCATTATTTACCAGTAAATCAATACGCTGAAAAACCTTTTCCGCCTGTTCAACCACCTGGGAAGGTAGTTCGATATCAGTCACGTCTCCGGCAATAGGCAGCACCGAAACACCGTATTTATCCGAGATTTTTTTCGCCGCCAGAATCAGGTCAGGTTCTCGTCTGGCAACCATGACTAAATGCACACCATTCACGGCCAGTTCTTCACAAATGCCGAAACCAATTCCGGTTCGGGCTCCGGTTACCAGCGCCACTTTTCCAGCCAGTTTTAAATCCATTCCTTGCTCCTCAAATTAAGCACGTTTAATCACATGAGCCGTATTAGTAACAAATATCTCTGTCAGAAGTCTGTGTATCAGAATTCTGGCGTTTGAAAATAGCGGTCAAAGCGTTGAGCGCCGCCTCTGCTTATGCCATTGACAACATTGAGTTTAGCGCGAGGGGGATAAAGGGTAAATGCATACCGACAGCCATGCGCTTTTTTGCGCCAGGATTCTGATGCCGGTGATGATTTGCCGTATCGTTGTTGCTAATATTCCAGTGGGAAATGGGGACGAGTTTTGCGGGGTTTGTTGCATGGATTGCGCCCATTAAAAAAAATAATGGACATCATCTTCAACAAGTTGACGGGCAATTAACAGACGGCGCTGGGCAAACGCTGACGTTACGGGTTATCGAATCAACCCGTCATCGACGGTTTTTTTTGTAAACCCGATACCTTCTAATGGGAAGACACATAGTCTGATCCCGAATGGACTGGCGGGACTGCGAAGTTCTCTCGCATGCGCCTGGTTTCCTCGGCGGGGGGAAGACCGAACAGACGTTTGAATTCCCGGTTAAATTGCGATGGGCTTTCATAACCGACGACATGGCTGGCGGCGGCGGCCGTCATGCCTTGCCGAACCATCAACAGCCTCGCTTGGTGCAGCCGCGTGGACTTTACATATTGCATGGGCGATGTGCTGGTAATCGCCTTGAAATGGCTATGAAAGGTCGGCACGCTCATCCCCGCTTCGCGCGCCAATTGCGGGAGATCAAGTGGCTGCGCATAGGCGGCATGAATGCGCTGCAAAGCCTTGCTGATTTTTCCGAATTGACCGTGCATCGCCAACGCCGAACGCATGGCGCTGCCTTGAGCACCGGTGAGAATACGGAAGTACAGCTCACGGACTATCGCTGGCCCAAGTATCGCGGCATTCATGGGTTGGTCCAGCGTTTCAAGAAGGCGCAGGACGGATGACCTTAGCGCAGTGTCCATCGGGCTGGACATCATACTTTGCGGTGGGGCCGCCGGCATGGAGACGCCCAGGCGGTCGATTTGGATCATCAATTCAGCCGCCACCTTGAAGTCCAGGTGTAGGTAAATGGCCAATAACGGGCGCTCCGGCGAGGCATCGGTTTCCATCACGAAAGGGACTGGAACCGATACCGCCAGATAATGCTGCTCGTCGTAGAGATAAACCCGGCTACCGAAATAACCCCTTTTGCAACCCTGACATACGATGACAACTCCCGGGTCGTATAACACCGGTGTACGCGCTAACGGACGATTGGAGCGCAGCAGGCGCACCCCGGGTAGCGTCGTCAGGTTATAGCCTTCCTCAGGGGCCAAGGCCAGAAGCAAACTGACCATTTGCTGTCGATCCGACTCCAGTCTCGCTGGCGTTGAAACAATGTTATCCATAAAAAGATCCGGCCTCATAGAAATAGGCAATAAAAGGATAGCATATGACCTATTCGCTAAACTATAGGAAGAATATTATGCATTAGCCTACTCAATAACAGAGAGTTTTACCATGTCATCTTCCAAGATTCTTTTCATTACCGGCGTCAGCAGCGGCTTTGGCCGAGCCCTCGCTCAAGAGGCGCTCGCGTCTGGTCATCGCGTCGTCGGAACAGTGCGTGGCGCCGAGGCGAAGCAGTCCTTTGAAGCCCTTGATGCCGAACGGGCCTTCGGACGTATTCTCGATGTAACGGACTTCGACACTATCGGCGGCGTGATCGCTGAGGTTGAGGCCAACGTCGGGCCGTTGGACGTGCTGGTCAACAACGCCGGGTACGGCCACGAGGGCGTGATGGAAGAGTCCCCGCTGGACGAAATGCGCCGACAGTTCAACGTGAACGTATTCGGCGCGGTAGCCATGATGAAGGCGGTACTGCCCTATATGCGCAAGCGCCGCTGCGGCCATATCCTGAATATCACTTCGATGGGTGGTTTCATTACCATGCCCGGCATCGCCTATTACTGCGGCAGCAAATTCGCCCTGGAAGGCATATCCGAAGTCGTGGGTAAAGAGGTCAAGCCTTTCGGTATCGCCGTGACGGCGGTTGCGCCGGGCTCTTTCAGAACGGACTGGGCGGGTCGCTCAATGATCCGGACAGACCGATCCATTCCCGATTACGATACCCTGTTTGATCCGATCCGTCAGGCTCGCGAAGAGAAGAGCGGTAAGCAACTCGGCGATCCGGTGAAGGCTGCGCGTGCGATGCTGGCGGTCATAGACAGCAGCACACCTCCCGCACATCTGCTGCTGGGCAGCGATGCGCTTGGCCTGGTTCGTGACAGGCTGACAGCGTTTGCCGCCGAGATAGATGAGTGGGAAACGGTGACGCGCTCTACGGACGGCTGACCTTCCCCTCATTCTTTGTCACTGGCTGCATTATTGTTCATGTCGTGGTCAACTAAAACTGGGTAGCGCCACGGCAACTGCTGATATGACCTGCTTGTATAATGACGGCCCTTACCAGAGTGGAACATAGCCTACGGCAAACCCCGCCTTCAGATAGAAATGCCGAAGCCCCCCATAACGTAGTTCGAGCCGTTGCCATGGCCATTCGGGCGCTTGAAGCTTCAGCTGAGTGAACCGCCGATTTTCAAAATCCGCTCTTTTTCTCTGAAAAGTGTGGCGGAAAACGCCAGTTTAGCCTGGTCCTGTTTAATGAGAAGAGATCAAAGGCAACGCAGTTTTGCACAGACAGGCCTTACCGACGAGATAATATTACGCTCGAGTGATCCCAGGCTAAATGGCAGCAAACAACAGCGGTATCGGCCACGCAACCATCGCAGCGTTGCTCTTGGTTCCGCTCCGGTGGCTGCCAACGCCGGTGTTCGTCAGTTTTGGGCCGCTGGAAATCAGGCAACGCCATCAGCGCCGGTTTCACGCCCCAGCAAAAGGACCAGGGCCATAATCACAGACAAGGCAACGGCGACAGCACTCGCCAGATACACAGAACCGATCCCCCACGCCCCTGCCAGCGCCCCGGCCAGCGGACTGGTTATGCCCAGGGAAAGATCGAGGAAGGCGACATAGGCCCCCATCGCCAAGCTGCGGGTTTGCGCAGGCGCACGTCGCACGGCTTCAACACCAAAGCCGGGAAACGCCAGCGAGTAGCCAAAGCCCGTCAACGCCGCGCCCAACAGTGCAATATTTGCCGTGTCGGCCTGCCAGATCAGCACCTGTCCCAGCGCCTCGATAATCACGCACACTAACGCGACCCGCGCCCCGCCGAGTTTATCCGGCAGATGGCCAAACAAAATACGCGCGCCGATAAAGGCCAAGCCAAAGGTGGTGAACGCGAGGGACGCGTCGCCCCACTGTCGCGCGGTAAACAGCAAGGCTATAAACGCTTCAATCACGCCGAACCCCACGCTGCAAAGCGCCAGCCCCAATCCCGGCTTCCACACTGCGTTAAGCACTTTGTAGAACGGGGTCCGTTCAGCGGCAATCGGCGCAACCCCGTTGACGTTGGCAATCATGATCAGAGCGATAAAGGGAATAAAGGTCGCTGCAAGGGCAATAGCCAAAAACCCCCCCTGAATATTGGCAGCCACGCCTAAAGGTGCTCCCAGCGCATAAGCGCCGTACATGGCAATGCCGTTCCAGGACATGACTTTCCCGGCGTTGCGCGTCCCAACCAGCCCAAAACCCCAGCCCATGGCGCCGGTGACAATCAGGCTCTCCCCGATCGCCAGCACAATTCGCCCCCCCAGGAGGATCCAGACAGAAACCCCCGGCATGCCAATGAACCGCAGCGAGATGAGGAATAATACGCCCGATACCGCGACGATAAGCAGGCCCATCACCATGGCCCGTTTTGCACCGTGGATATCGGCAAAGTTTCCGGCCCATGAGCGGGAAAGCAACGCAGCCACAAACTGGGCGCCAATGACCAGACCGACGACCAGCGCGCTCATTCCCAGCGTGACGTGCAGATGTAGCGGTAATACCGGTAATTGCATGCCAATAATAAGAAAACCGATGAAGACGGACAGCACAAGCGGCAGCAGCGTAAGGAAAACGCTTTTTATCGGCGGGGTGATGCTGGGCGTCGCCGGGGAATATTGAATTTGTTTTTCAGTCATAGATATCATCAAAGACATGCATTTTTATAACCAGTAATGCAGGCTTTCGCCTCTTTATTACTGTCCCGAAGCCGTTGCCTCCAACCATTACGTTGTCGGCAACCCTTAAAAAACTCACTGCAGGCGGACCGACAGTTCGACATCCCCCGCAAACGGCACTGACAGGTAGCCATTATTCGGAGAACGGATATAGTCCAGATAGTCCGGGCTGAAATCGACGTTATCGGCGATAATCAACGCGCCGGGGCGCAAATGGCTTTCCACTTTTGCCAAAACATCGAGATAGATTGATTTGGCGCCATCAAGCAGCAGCAGATCGACCGTGTCCGGAAGATTGACCGCCAGCGTCCGTAGAGCATCGCCTTGCCTGATTTCAACCAGATCGTCCAAGCCCGCTTCTTTCAGATGCGCATATGCCTGCGCCGCCTTGGTGGGTTCAAACTCACTGGTGATCAATCGCCCGGCGCCGTTATCACGTAGCGCCGCAGCAAGATGCAGCGTTGAAATGCCGAACGACGTGCCGAACTCGACGATGTTGTGTGCCTGCGTGCTCCGCGCCAACATATAAAGCAAGACGCCGGTTTCACGTGAAACGGGTAACCAGAGGTCTTTCAGGTAACCGTAAAAATCCAGATATTTAGTTTTACTGCTCATCAGGCGTTCACGTTCCGCCCGTGGCATTCCGGCCCATGCCGGGCTGGCCGCCATATCCGCTTGTTGAAACAAACGGTCCAGCAGCGTCACGAAAGCCGCGGAAGTCATTGTCGTCGCCATAAATAACGCTCCAAGGTGAATTAAGCATAAAAGGTAATGTGATTGATTCGTCACATTGATATAATGCGACTAATAACTCGCTTTCGCTATTCGCATTCATTTTCAAGGGAGAACGCCGCGATGTCAGACCGCCAGACCCCCCGTATATCCTCTAGAAAACAACCCAAACAGGCCCGTTCAACAGAACTCGTTGCCGCCATTTTGCAGGCGGCTACTCAGGTTCTGGCGGCAGAGGGGGCACAGCGTTTCACCACAGCCCGTGTCGCCGAGAAAGCGGGGATCAGCATTGGTTCGCTGTATCAATACTTCCCGAATAAAGCGTCCATCCTGTTCCGTCTGCAATACGATGAGTGGCAACAAACCACCGCTTTGCTGCGCGATATTCTCAAAGATGACAGCCAGCCGCCGCTGATGCGCCTGCGGGCGCTGGTGCATGCGTTTATTCAGTCTGAATGCGATGAATCCGCGATGAGAGTGGCGCTAAACGATGCCGCGCCGTTGTACCGCGACGCACCTGAAGCGCTGGCGGCCAGGTCAGAAGGTGACGAGATTTATCAGGTATTTATGCGAGAAGTGCTGCCTGACACGCCGGAAGAGGTGCTGACACAGGCAAGCGGGCTGATCATTACTACCCTTGGCAGCGTCGGCCATGCTTTTTCGGAAAGCCCGCGAACCCAACAGGAAATCAATTCCTGGTCTGATGCCATGGCGGATATGTTCTGCTCGTATATTGATGGAATTGCTAAGGCGAGCAATGCGTTGGGGCGTCAATAAAAAGAGTTGTTGCAGGCAAAATGTTGAACTAATGCCTTGACATAATGTTTGTGTGCAAACATTATTCTCCTATGGATAATGATAATGATTCACAACTCAGATCTATAGGGGCATGGGCAAAGCGTTGCTATTTCTCAGGCCGTGTCCTTATGGAAAATGTCCTTCGACCCTATGGTTTAGGCGCGACGCAATGGTATGTGCTGTTTCAGCTCAGTCATAACGGGCCGACGATGCAGCGAGAATTGATGCGCCAGCTGCAGCTTGAGCGCGCGACGTTAAGCATTATCATCGGTTCGTTGGTCCGTAAAGGGTTAATCGAGCAGGTGCCGGATAAAGTCGATTTGCGGCAGAAGCTGTTACGCTTAACCCCGGCGGGGACAACTCTTTGGGAAAGGCTCCCTGACCTGCGTTTCATTCATGAAGCGGCGTTTGCCGGCATCAATGAAGCGGATATTGACACTGCCATTCGGGTACTGCGAATTGCCACCGGCCGGCTTGATGACCTCATACGTAAGGAAATAAAAGAATGACTATCCTGATAACGGGGGCAACAGGCATGGTGGGCGCGCGATTGCTTCCCCGTCTGGTTGACACCGGCGTCGATTGCCGGGCATTGGTACGAAATGACGCGGCGCTGCCCGCAGGGGTTACCCCCGTGAAGGGTGACATTTTCGATTCTCGGGTACTCGAGCAAGCAGTGACGGGCGTTTCGGCTATTATCCACCTCGCCGCTGTATTTCGCACCGAGGACACCGATCTGATCTGGAAGAGCAATGTTGAAGGCACGCGCAGGCTTATCGCCGCGGCACAGGCCTGCGCGCCAAAGGCGCGTTTCATACTTGCGAGCACGAGTAATGTTTACAACCTAAACAATCCACATCCGGGTCGGGAGGAGGATGAGGTTTCGCCCGATCATGCTTATCCCGCAAGCAAAGTGGCCGCTGAGAATGAGTTGCGCAAAAGTGGACTTAACTGGATTATCCTGCGTTTTCCTTTTATCTATGGCGACGCCGACGGGCATTTGGACATGCTGTCTAAAATGGCGGTCGCGAACAAGATGCATCCGGCAAGTAAAATCAGCACCCTTCACCATAGCGATATCGCGACTGCAATGACCCTTGCGCTGTCAGGTGGCATGGACGGTCAACTGGTCAATATCGCAGATGAAGCGACAACCTCGATTTACGAATTAATCAAGCTTGTTGGGGGGGAAATGCCGCCTTCATCCGAACCGCTCAGCAATCCCTGGCATCTTCATATCGATGCATCACTTGCCCGCACGCTTGGTTTTCAACCCAAGATCAGAACCGTTTACCAGGCCGAACAGGAAGGGCTGCTCTAGCCCGGCGTTGGCGAAGCGTGGACCAGGGATAAGGCGCAAGGAAGCAGCGGTAGCCTAGCGGGGACGATTGATAGCCTGCAAAACCTGCTCGTACTCTCCTCGCCGCTCGGCAATTTTTACGCCGCCCATCCGAACCATACCACCAGCCTGAAACAGGTGCAGGTATTAGGCGAATGGGCCTCGTTTCCGGGTGAAAACTCGCTGAAAATCATCGAAGTGATTAAAGACCACACCTAAGCATTAGTCACCGCGCGCGACAATGCCGCCGACACCCTGCCAAAACTGGTTCAGGATGTTAACGCCCTTATGCCTGATGGATGCAAGTAACCTTGCCGCCAAGGGATCGCGAAAACCGTAGGGCAAACAAGAAAATGGCACGCACCGACATGCGTTGCCTTGCGCCGCCGGCGTCAATTCGCAAGATTTCCTTGCCGGTAAAAGATACCGCCAATATAATCAGCTGGCATTGCCACAATGCCGTAGGCGTTATCGTCATCCAACGCGCCCGGATACCCCAGGGTCTCAGCAGAGAAAACGGGGATCGTAAGGCGCGACTTCCTGTTTTTCATTCGGGCTATCCTGGTATACGGCCATGCTGATAGTCCCGTCGCCGCCTTTCCATCAGCACCACCCGGAGAGGAAATCGTCATGAAAATTAGCGGTAATACCATTCTGATCACAGGCGGCACCAGCGGTATAGGTCGAGCCCTGGCTGAAGCATTCCACGCGCGCGGCAACCACATCATTATCACCGGGCGTCGCCAGGCGCTGCTTGATGACATTACCGGGGATAATCCGGGAATGGCGGGCTTCAGGCTTGATCTACGCGATGACGCCATGCTCGCCGATGTTGCCGCAGAGGTCAGATCGCGCTTTCCCGCCCTGAACGTTCTGATTGCCAATGCCGGTGTTTCACGCAGTGAAAAGCTTATCGAAGACGGCTGGAACGCGGACGTCGCCGAGGAGATCGTCAACACCAATGTCCTCGGTATCATTCGCACCACGGCGGCTTTCTTGCCGCTGATTAAAGGCCGGTCCGACGCCACCTTTATGGCAACCGGCTCCGCGCTGGCGTTTGTGCCCAGGGCGGACTTCCCGACCTACTGCGCCAGCAAAGCGTTTCTGCACTCGTGGCTGATCTCTCTACGTCACCAGTTGCGCCATATTCCCCTTGAAGTGCTGGAGCTTTCCCCTCCCTACGTGCAGACTGAACTCACGGGCATCGCCCAGGCGGCGGATCCAAGAGCTATGCCGCTGCCGGAGTACATCGCCAGGGTAATGGCGCTGATCGAGGGCCATCAGCACCTGAACGGAGAGATCCTGCTTGACGGCGATAAAGCACGCCGCTGGGCGGAAAAAGAGGGAACATTCTCCGCCCTTTTCCACGCCATGAACCCGGACTGACCGCCGTCCCGTGCCGAAAATCATTCGGCACGGCTTTTCTTGCCTGTGCGGTAACGCGTTTACCAAGCCAGGTTGCCAGATCCCTACCGCCTGCGGGCGCCCGACATGCTGTCAAAGACCCCGTCGCGCAGCACCAGCGCATGGAACAGCGCCGCGGCCAGGTGCAGCATCACGGTGATGAACAGCGCCAGCGCAACCTGCGAATGCAGCGGGCGCAGAACGGCGTACCAGTCGTTATTCACCGGCACGATGGGCGGTAAAACAAAGGAGCCGCCTAAAGAGACCGGATACCCCGCCGCCGATTGCATCGCCCAGCCGATAAGCGGCTGGAGGAACATCATCGCATAAAGCGCCCAATGCGAAAGATGCGCCATACCTCTCTGCCAGGCAGGTACGGAGGCAGGCAGCGGCGGTACCGCGGTGTAAAATCGCAGCCACAGCCTGACCGCCGCCAGCACCAGAATCATCAGGCCCAGCGGCTTGTGGACCGACACCAGTAAGGCATGCAGCGACGAAACCGTTGCAACCATCGCCACGCCGATAAACAGCATCGCCACGATCGCCGCGGCCATCAGCCAGTGCAGGAAACGCAGCGCTGGATGGAAATGAGCAACCTGTTTCATAAGCGGGCTCCTGACTGTTGGGACTGTTCACGGGTGCGGGCGTTGTACGATTTGGCATAGGCCGACGAGCGCGCATTGAGCAAAGGATCGTCCGACGCGGCGATGCCGTCCGGGAGGATCAGGGGATCGTAGTTGATATCGTTGCACGGACCATTTAGCTGCGGGACAACGCTTGTCAGCACGAGCGTGCCGGCATTGATGGTTTGCCGATCGTCGGGCCAGACCTTGGCGGCATCGTTACCCGCATCGCCGGGCCGGGCGACGGTAATCACCAAATCCCACTTCAGCGGGTTCTGTGCCAGGCGCTGCTCAATATCGCGCTGCAGGAAATCCTTATCGCTTTTATCCGCCTCGCTAATGGGTTGATAGCCGGTGTGCGGCACCATGCTCCAGCGAACCAGGTGCTCCCCGCCCGTTTTATCAATAAACCTAAATGCATTCAGGCTGTTAAAGCGATCGCTCGCCCAGCTGGATGAGGGAACATATTGCTTTGCCCAGGCAAGATAGCGCTGCATCTGGGGATGCGCCCCCACAAACGCCTTCAGCCTTTCAGGATTGGGTTTGCCGGTTGCCGGGTCAGGCAGGGTGATGGTTTGCAATTGGTAGAACTCTTCAACGGTCGATACCGGAAACAGCGGCATGGCGTTCATTCCCGTGCGCCACTGTTCACCGTTACCCTGCCTGAACGCCAGCGCCATGCTGCGCACGGGAACGGCATAATCCGGCGCGGCGGGATTACCGCCTGCGATGGCAAAGCGCCCCGTTACCGGCGTTTCACCCGGCGCGAACAGCGCGGCGCGCGATAGCGGGCCGGCATTGCCGTTAGAGATAAAACTCCCGACGACGCACACGCCTTTGGCATGGTTGCGGCGAAAGCCCGGATGATCACCGCCCGATTTTTGCAGTACCGTCACCAGTTTGTCAGAGGTAAGGCGTTCCGGCGCCAGCCAGCCGCCCGTCCACAGAAACAGCGCTATCACGCCGAGTGGAATAATACCGACTAGCAACAGGCGCACGATTTTCTGGCCGGTGGAAAGTGAAGAGGTTGTCATATTTTTCGCTCACACTGTCAAAATTGAACCCGCGGACGAATACGGGGAGATCTATTCCCGCAGGACAAAAACGTATTTACACAAAGCCGACCACCAAGGCTGTGGCTTTGCCTTTTATTTATCAGAATCAGGCCAAACGGCGCCAGGGCTTCTCACCTACCCTGGTAAACCGAAACGACCCGTCCATTGCATTGCGGATTCAGTCATCCGGTCGACACGGAAGGGGCGCCAATGGTCTTCGCGACGCCCCTCTGTGACCGAACCGCTAAAACAAACCTACTAGTTGGTAGCTTGAATGTCAATGGCATCACGCCTTTTCCCTCCACGGGGATGAGGCGATCGTTTGGATCCGGGCGCGGGACGTAACCATTGTCCTTACTCTCGGTGATCGGGCTAAAATGATGACGTCCGTGAACAGGCTTCACCAGCGCCATATCCCGTAGCCCGGTTAATTAAGGAAATCCCCCATGCTGAAAGAAAACTTCAATGAGCTGCAGATCTTTCTGGTGGTCGCCAGGGAGCGAAGTTTCACGAAAGCAGCGGGTAAGCTGGGGGTTTCCCAGTCCGCACTCAGCCATGCCATCAAGGCCCTGGAAGAACGTTTAAACCTGCGGCTTTTGACCCGTACCACCCGTAGCGTCGCCCCCACCGAGGTGGGCGAGAGAATTATCGCCTGTCTGGAACCCCGCCTCGCCGATCTGGAACACGAACTGCAAACCCTGCTTCAACTCAACGGCCGCGCATCTGGCAATATCAGGCTTTCGGCGGGAGAGCACGCGACGCGCAGCCTGTTATGGCCAAAGCTGAAACCTTTTTTAAGGGCATACCCGGAAATCAGCGTCGAGCTGGTGGTGGATAATGGCTTTGTGAATATTGTCGAAGACCGTTTTGATGCCGGCGTCCGTCTTGGCGAAAGTGTCGATAAAGACATGGTCGCCGTAAAGATAGGCCCGGATATGCGCATGGCCGTGGTCGGCGCGCCGGCCTATTTTGCCGCGAACGGCATTCCCCATGCGCCGCATGACCTGCAGAACCACCGGTGCATCAATCTGCGGCTACCCACCGCCGGCAGTTTGTATCACTGGGAGTTTGAACGGGAAGGGAAACCGCTGCGCGTCAGGGTCGAAGGACAACTGACGTTCAATTTGCTGTCGGAAAGAATCGATGCGGCGCTGTCAGGTTTTGGCATTGCCTGTGTGCCGGAGGATATGATTGCGGGTTTGGTAAAATCCGCAAAACTTATCCAGGTTCTGGATGAGTGGTGTCCGCGCTTCCCGGGTTATTACCTTTACTACCCCAGCCGCAAGCAGCATCCGCCCGCCTTTGCGCTTATGATAGATGCGCTGCGCCATGTACAATAAAATTTCAGCGAACTCATTGCCCATCACGCTCGATGAATAACGGGTTATCCGGGGAACTCAAAGCAGACAGGGATACAGGTTAACGGGTTGGTATAAAAATAACGGTGGGTTCCAGGATAGGCACTATGAACCCTATTCATGAATGCTTACCCTGAATGTTTCTATGATACTTTGTGGCCCGGGAAAGCGTTATTCCAGGTTGGCGTGTCTGGCAAACATACTATTACCGGTTTCGCCAAGCTGCGCCATCAACTCAAGCACAATCGCATCATAGGTGATAAAACACAGTTGCTCGAAAGCGGAACCCATCGGTTGTGAAAATGCGCCGTCCTTTTGCTGGTTTTCTTGTTTCACCGTTCCCGGTAAAACCAGCACGCCGCTGGCTAATCTGCCAATCGTCGAGTCGGGTCTCATGGTAACCAAGACTACATCCACATCGCTTTCCACGGCTTTTTGCGCCAGGCTGACGAGACTTGTCGTTTCGCCGCTGCCGGATCCAATAATGACCAAATCTCCCGGTTTGGCGCGTGGCGACGAAATTTCGCCGACAATGCTTACGGAAAAGCCCAAATGCAGTAAACGATTGGCAAAACCACAAATGGCAATCCCACTACGTCCCGCCCCTTGCAGGAAAATATGTTTAGCTTTCCTCAATTGAGTAATAAATTGATCCGCTTGTGCATTGTCAATTTTTACAGCATTGTTTCCTAGTTCCTTTAAAATACCGATCGTATTTTCTTGAACACCCATTCACTTTTCCTCCCGTTAGGCTATCGTGCGTCCGCCGTCCATCAAAATCGTTTGGCCCTGAATATACGAATTAGCCTTGTCCGCTAAAAAAATCGCCAAATTAGCCACGTCATCAATGGTGCCCAGGCGACGCACCGGAATTTTTTGCAAAACAGCATCCAAATCGGCTTGCGTCGGGTAATTGACACGCATCATTTCGCCGGTGTCAATCAGACGGGGGGCAATGGCGTTGACGTTGACGCCTTTGGGTCCCAATTCTTTTGCCAAACCCCGGATCAACCCCTCTCCTCCCGCTTTACTTGCCGGATAACTTACCCCGCCGCCGGTGCCCGACAGCGCCGAACCGGATGAAATGTAAACGATGGATCCCTGGTTGATAACGAAGTCATCGTAGAAGGCTTTCACCGTATTGAACAAACCGGTCAGATTGATCGCAAGCGTTGTATTCCATTCTTCAAACGTTATATTCTTGACGGTATTGGCAAACGCCACGCCCGCGTTCAAGACCAGAATATCGATGCGGCCAAAGGTTTCGAACACTTTTTCGCGTACCGATTCCAGCGCCTTGGGATCGGACACATCGGTTTTGACAAACAAGGATTTTACACTGCCGAAAGTCAGTTCAGCCGCGGTTTTGCTGCCGTTTTCTTCGTTATAATCCACAATGACCGTATGCGCGCCACGTTCCGCAAACTGTCTGGCAATCCCTTTGCCAATCCCATGCGCGCCACCCGTCACCAACGCCACTTTCCCTTCAAAATTGCTCATTTTCCTTACTCCTTCATCTTTGCCGACCAAGGGGATCTTCTGCTGCCCATGCCGGCGGTTTAGATGTTGCCCAAGGGTCATCGCCAGCTTGCCAAGCCTGGTATCCCGGGTCATGTTTACTGAATTGCATTTTTTAATGCCTGATAGCTTGCCTTGGGATTTGCATTAAACAACGCGCCCCCTACAACGATCAGATCCGCTCCGGCCTCTTTCACTTTTTTTGCGATATCTATATTGACGCCGCCATCAACTTCAATTTGGATATTGCGATCGGAGATCATTTTTTTGGTGTTTTTTATCTTTTCCAAACTTTTTTCAATAAAGGTTTGGTCGGGGCGCCCTGGGTTAATGGTCATGATTAAAATATAATCAATATCATCCAGCAGATATTGCAGTACATTTTCAGGTGTTCCAGGATTGAGCACCACGCCAGCTTTTCGTCCGGCTTTCTTGATTTTTTGCAAAATATAATGCACGTGCGGAGTGGACTCATAATGTACTGAAATCATTTCCGCGCCGGTTTTTATGACATCATCAATATGTTTCTCAGGATTGGCCAACATCATGTGAACATCAAATGTCATCACACTGGCCTTTTTTAACGCGGCAATTTGATTGGGACCAAAGGCAATATTATTGACATAAGTGCCGTCCATTAAGTCTACATGTAAAATCTCGGTATTTTCTGTTTCTAAAAAATTTATTTCATCTTGCAAATGTAATATATTTGCGCCGAATACGGAAGGTAAGATCTGCGCCATGGTCATCAGCTCCATTCTTGGTTACTTAATGAAATACAGTACTTAACCAATAGGTCAATACTTCCCAGGGTCCGGTTAATACAAAGTCCGTGCCTTGACCGTTCAGGCCAACACCCGCGCCGTTCAAAAATTGCGTGGCGCCAGGCGCGACATATCCGCCCAGGTACATAACAACAATACAGAAAAGCAGGGTTGAAATAATTGAGCGAATGACATTTCCATTACTCATCATCACGGTCATGGTCGACATGTAGATTATTGACATCAAAACACCGATGGGGAAAATTTGTATGCCCGGCAATACCAGTGCGCAAAGCATGGTCAGAGGTATGGTAATGACCGTGACGGTGATCGTCGCGGGATCGCCAAGCGCTAAAGCGCAGTCCATACCGATATTCAGTTCCGCGTCTTTACCCATTTGTTTTTGCATAATTTCTTTGGCGCTCTTGCCAATGGGGTTAAGCCCTTCCATCAGGACGCTGACGACTTTCGGCAGCAACACCATTACGCCCGCGACCCCCATTGCCATAGGCACGATTTTGGTAATATCCTGCTTGGTCAATATACCCAGCAGACAACCGACAATGACGCCGATAATTGCCGGCTCACCAAATACCCCTAGCCGTTTCTGCACACTTTCCAGGTCGACATCCAGCTTATTCAAGCCAGGAATGAAATCGATGATCTTGTTAACCAGCCAGGCAAAAGGTAATGTCCAGCCGATATGAATCATCGTGGTGCATGTGGTACCCTCCAGTCCGTAATATTTTTGCCATCTGGGTGCAATCAAATCGCCGATAAATAAGGCCGCCACACTGAGCGCAACGGCAACACCCAGACCAATAAAAAAGTTATCGAATACAAAATAGGCTAATGAACCTGGTACCAAAAAATGCATGTAGTTCCAGATGTCGACGTTTAATGTTTTGGTTAATTTTAAACGAACCAAGAACAGATTCAAGACAATGCCAATGGGAATGACTAACGCGGCGAAAGGCGCTACCCATGCGGCCGCCCCTACCGCCGGCCAGCCGATATCGGCCACGGTGAAACCACTGCCTATTTTTGAATAGTAGGCGATCGCCGGCTGCAATGAAGCATTTAATAACCCGACCACCAATCCTAAGCCTATAAAACCGATACCTACCGTGATGCCTGATTTAATCGCGGCACCGACTTTCATACGGAAAACCAATCCTAAAATAAAGATAACAAGCGGCAGAATGGCGGTAGCCCCCATGCTTGTTATTGTTAACATGATATTTTTTAACGTTTCCATTTTTTTTCACCCATGTCGATTTTAGCTTTTGGCCAACTCTGTTAATATTTCTCCTAATTTCTTGCGCAATGCCACTTCGTTAATACCCGTGATAAATCCCGCTACGCTCATATGGGGTTTGCCTATATCACCTTTATAGTTATTGGTGGTTAATACCACGTCCGCATGGGACATCTCGGAAGGCAATTCGGACATACTGCATTTGTTGATTTTGTACGACGTGATGCCATATTCGGAACAAACCGATTTCACTTCTTCAGCGGCTAAGGTGGACGTTGCGACACCGCTTCCGCAGGCTACGAGGATGGTAATCATATTAAGACTCCGGTGTAGTGTTGGTAATTATCGTGGATACGAACAACGCCTTTGCTTCATCAGCAGGAAGCTCCAGCAATTGGTGATAGAACTCCGCCCTTTGCAGATGGCTAAACAACGCTTTTAGCAGCTGCAATTGGTCGGCCGGATCGGTTACGACTAAATTGACAACCAGGCTTACCGATAACTTATCGTCGCCGTCGGCCTGATTGACCCATACCGGCGCCGGCAAGCGAATGAGGTAAATTGAGGGATGATTGGCATGTTCGCTTTCGCAATGGGGAATGGCCACCGCGTAGCCGTCCAGCAAAATCCCTGTGGGATAGTCGGCTTCGCGTTGCCGAAGCGCCGTCAGGTAGGATGCCTTTACCGTACCTTCAGCACAGAGTTTGCCGTGAATATGTTGCAGTACCTCATCGTAATTGCTGAATGCCGCGCCATCGGCAACGCTGACCTTTAATGTACTCACCACCCTCTCCTTACGCCGTTTAGTTTTGCTCATATGAGCTTAACTCAAAAATCATGTGAGCAGTTATAACACATCAGTTTTGTTCGCGAAATGGTGGTTGCCAGAACTTGTACTTCGATCACATAAAATCACATTAGGGAGCTTAATTCAGTGCTCATATGAGCAAACAGAGAATAATCGAGGCTTGGTCAACGGCACTATCCGGGTCAGGGCCAAGGGGGGACAACCATGGCCTTTTATAAATAAAAAGGGGTAAAGGCGGGAGAATGGACCGGTTGAAACGGGTTTTGGCTGAAGGCCTAGCCAGCCTTGGTGTGCATTCCGGCAGGTAACGCGGGAGCGGACGCCGGACGCCGGACGCCAATACCGGTTTTTTCACCTGGGCGGGCCGCCCGGACCCGGCATTAACGCAGTTAACCCAGGTAAATGGCAAGCGCCGCCTTGGCAGCCGCGGCCTTAATCCAGGAGCTTCACGGCGGTATCAAAATCAGTTATCAAGACGTTGAGCAAGCCGGATTTCAAAGACGCGACGATACCGTCGAACTTCTCTTCGCCTCCGGCCACGCCAATGACTGTTTGGGTTTTTCTCAGCTGTTCGGTGGAGATACCGAATCCCAGGCGATCCATCGGACTGTCGAGGACGTCCCCCTGGCTGTTAACCAGCGAGATACAGATGTCCGCGGCGATGTCCTGCTTTAGCAGGGACTCGCGCCAGGCGGGCGGGAAAATATTGCACAGGCTGGACGAGCCCGACTTCCAGGCCCCGATGCCGGTAATCACCACGTCCAGCTGCGGATAATACTGCTGGGTATCCAGCACCGCCTGATCGCCCGCCAGTTTTACCGCGAGCCCTTCATCATCAACCCACATCGGCACATACATGGGGTGGGCTTTACCGTGGGAGAGGGCGGCGATTTTATGAATAAGATCAATGGGTCCCTGGCTAAACTCAATGCCGGGATGGACGCCGGAAAGCTGTACCACGTCCAGGGGGGGCAGCGTGGTTAACTGACTGACGGTGCTTGATAGCACGCGTCCCCAGGCGATGCCCAGCTTCATGCCTTCTTTCAGCGTTTCGCCCAGATAAATCGCGGCGATTGCCCCCAACTTGTGGTTTAACTCGTCCTGCGTTGACCAGGATTCCGCGACCGAAAGCACTTCCGCCGCATCTAAGTGGTATTTTTCCCGCAGGTTGCCGGCTATTTCGTCGTCCATCGCCTGCTGTTTCGGGAAAATAAACCTGACATAATCCTGATGGATGGCTTCATCGATAAGACGCGCGACCTTGAAGCGAGAGATGCCGAGCTCTTCGGCAATCTCGATTTTTGTTTTCATCTCTGCAAAGTAACGCCTGACAACAAGAGAATAGATGTAGCAGGAATCATAGGCCTGCCAGCGGGAATTCTTCTTCTGTTTCGTCATAGTATTGCCCATTTACTGCCACTATGGCATGGGCATGTGCAGAACGCCGCCCCGCCCTATAATCAACTCAAAGGAGTATACATAGTTACGCTCATGAGATATGCACATATGAGATAAAATATTTATGTTTTGTGATTGAGAGCACCCCGTTTCTTCTCTTGCGCATGCTCAGGCAAACGCCCGCGCGATGCCAAGGGTATGGGCATACACCGCGCCCGCCTTCAGTATCACCCCGATGGCGTAACCTTCTTCCAGGGCAGCCGGCGGCACCCCCGCCGCCAATGCCGCATGGTGAAAAGCCTGCCTTTGCCCTTCATGTTCTTTCGCCAGGGCGGCCGATGCGGCAATCACATAGCGCAGCGGCAACGGCAGCGTACCCTCCTGGAATACCTGGTTAACAAAGGCGTTGCGGTCCTGTTCAATGGGCATTGCGCTTAACGCCGACCGCTGCGGGCGCAGGGTCGAGTCCGCGTCAATGCCGATGGTGTCGCCCAACAGCGTTTCCAGCGCCGCGGTAATGTAGGCGGCCGCCAGGAGTTGGTCGCGCGTAGCCCCCAGTTGGCGGGCGATGCGCGCATGATGTTCAATGCAATATTCACACCGGGTGACCTGCGCCACCCCCACCGCGACAATATGCTTGTCGCGGCTGCTCAGCGCGCCCTCGCCCCAATACCGGCGCGACAGCGCCCTGAAGGCTTTGGCCTGGGCATTTTTTCCTTCCAGTGCGGATAATATCGCCACGTCCTGTTCATGACTCATCATGCCTCCTGGCTGTTCAGCGGCGCTTTCGCGGCGGGATCATCGCTGACGTGCAACGCCCGGCGGTTTTCCCGCACCGGATCTTTGGCGGCGAAGGCGGCGAACAGGCTAAGGACCGCATAAAAAGAAATAAACGCGCTGATAAGCCAAGGCGAGCCGCCGCCCACCGAAAACAGGTAAGTGGCGATAAAGGGGGTCAATCCCCCTGAAATCAGGGTGCCCACCTGGTAGCCGATGGATACGCCGCTGTAACGCACTTCGGTGGGGAATTGTTCTGAAAACCAGGCCGCGCCCGGCCCATATATGGCGGCGTCGAACACCGCCAGGCCAACCGCCACCACCAGCGGCAGAAACAGCAGGTTGCCCCGATCGAGAAACAAAAAGAACGGCCAGACCAGCACGCCGATGCCGATTATCCCGAATACCGCGGGTCCGCGCCGGCCAATTTTGTCCGACAGCAGCGCCCAAAACGGCGTGGCGATAATGGCCGCCGCGGAACCTACCAGTACCGCGGTGAGCGCCATGGTGGCGTCGCCACGCTTAAGCGCCAGGTAGCTTAGCGCATAGGTGGTGAGGATCGAATACATCGCCGGCTGCACCAGCCGCAGGCCGATGGTCACCAGCAATCCCCTGGGGTGGTTGCGGATGACATCCGCCACCGGATAACGCCTGATCCTGCCCTGGGCCTGGGCCCGCAGGAAAACCGGCGGCTCGTCAATCCGCAATCTGACGAATATGCCGATGGCAATCAGCGCGATGCTGAACAAAAACGGCAGGCGCCAGCCCCAGTTGCCGAAGTCCCCGCTGCTGAGCGATGCCCTCACGATCAAAAACGTGGCCGAGGCCAGCAGCATGCCGGCCGCGGAACCAATTTGGGTAAAGGATCCCAACAGTCCACGGTTTTTGGCGGTCGCGTGTTCAACCGACAATAGCGATGCGCCGCCCCATTCCGCGCCGGTGGCCAACCCCTGCAATAAACGCAGCAGTACCAGCAGCACCGGCGCCCAGAGCCCGGCAATCGCATAGGTCGGCAGCAGGCCGGTCAGAAGCGTGGCGATGCCCATCAGCACCAGTGAATAGACCAGGACCTGCTTGCGGCCGATCCTGTCGCCGAAATGCCCGGCGATAATGCCGCCCAACGGGCGGGCAAAAAAACCCACGCCATAGGCGGCGAACGAAGCCAATAATCCCGACAGCGGATCGGTTGACGGCGGAAAGAAGGTATGGCTGAAAATCAGCGCGGCGGCGGTACTGTAAATATAGAAATCATACCACTCGACGGTGGTGCCGATAAACGCCGCAAAAGCCACTTTGCGGCTTTTCGCCCTGAGGTCTTGCGGTATATCGCTGGCAAGCGTCATTTCGATCCCCTTATATACTTTTGCTGTAATTTCACCCGGATATTCCAGACACACAGCATGAATGTTTATTCCCGGCGAGTATCGGCGTTACCCTATCAAGGGCTATTGACGTTGTTAAGGTACGATTTTCGCTAAGCAAAGAACCCGGGAATGAGACAATCGGGGTGGCGCGTGTTGCTTTGCCGTTTACTGTCTAAGCTCATCAATATTTAATCTTTGACCCACGATGGCGGGGTTGTTAGCTTTTTTGTCCGACATAAGAAATCGCTTTAGCGGGAAGACTGGACATGGCAGCCGAAGTTTTGACTAACGGGTTGAGTGACACGCTGGTGGGATGGCGCAGGGAGTTGCATCAAAATCCGGAGATTTCCGGACTCGAATTCCAGACCACGCAAAAAATCAGGCAGTGGTTGAGCGAGGCGGACATTGCCATTTTGCCGCTCGCGCTTAAAACCGGCGTAGTGGCGCAAATCGGCCAGGGCGACGGGCCGGTTTGCGCGTTGCGCGCCGATATTGACGCCCTGCCCATTGAGGAGCAATCAGACCGGCCGTTCAGTTCCCGCAATCCGGGCGTTATGCACGCCTGCGGGCATGATATCCATACCTCGGTGATGCTGGGCGCCGCGCTGCTGCTGAAAGAGCGGGAGGCCAGTCTTGCCGGTAAAGTCAGGATCCTGTTCCAGCCGGCGGAGGAAATCTTTACCGGCGCCCGGCAATTAATCGATGCCGGCGCGCTGGAGGGGGTAAGCGTGATTTTCGGCGGCCATAACGCCCCCGATCTGCCGGTGGGCGAATTTGGCACCCGGTCAGGACCGCTGCATGCCAACGTTGACCGCTTTGAAATCCTGGTTAACGGCAAAGGCGCCCACGCCGCCCGGCCCGAGGAGGGCGTCGATAGCATCGTGCTGGCCGCCCATATCATCACCGCGCTGCAAACCTTGCCCAGCCGCGCCTTTAGCGCGCTGGACTCGGTGGTGCTAAGCGTCACGCGCATTACCGGCGGCAATACCTGGAACGTGCTGCCGCAGCAGGTGGAACTTGAGGGTACGGTGCGCACCCATAATACGGCGGTCCGCGCCCTGGTGCCGGAAAAAATAACCCGCCTGATTGAACATATCGCCGCCGGCTTCGGCGCCCACGCCGAGCTGCGCTGGCACGCCGGGCCGCCGGTGCTGGTGAACAGCGCCGAATGGGCGGATTTCACCAAGGATGTGGCGGCCGCGGAGGGTTATCGGGTACATGACCTGCCGCCGCTGATGGGCGGCGAGGACTTTGCCTTTTATCTGCATCACCTGCCCGGCGCGTTTGTGAATATCGGTTCGGCCAGCGCCTTCGGCCTGCATCATCCGCGCTTTGATCCCTCGGAGGCGTTAATCGCGCCGGCGGCGCGCTATTTCGCCCGCCTGGCGCAGGAGACGCTGCATAAGCTGCAGGCGTAATCGCCCATCAGCGACCCGCACGGCGCCGCGACCGGCGCCGGTAGCCAGGGCTGATTCAGGCGTGGTCCGCCTTCGCCGCCGCCAGCGGCGCATTCCAGCCCTGGCGCGCTTCCAGCTCGCGCGCCAGCGTCGTCAACGCATTGCGATCCACCTTGTTGGTGCCCGCCCAGGGCAGTTCGGCCAGGAAAGCGATGCGCCTCGGGTGCTGGTAGGCCGGGCCGTTATCCAGGGCATGCTGCTTTAGCGCAGCGACGCTTAGCGTGCTGTCTGGCTGCAATACCACGAACGCGACCGGTACCTGGCTGCGTTCCTCATCCGGCAACGGCACCACGCAAACCTGACGTACCTGGGGATGGGTCTCCAGCGTTTTTTCCACCTCCACCGGGAAGATGTTTTCTCCGGAGCAGACAAACATATCGTCCGCCCGGCCGGTAAAATAATAGAACCCCTGCGCATCGCGGCGCATCACGTCGCCGCTGTAATACCAGCCATCCCGGAATACCTGGCCGCTTTTCTCCGGCAGGCCGAGATAGCCCGGCGTGACCGCCGGATTGCGCATGCAAAGCACCCCTTCGTCGGCGCTCGCGCCATCCACCAGCTTGACCTCCCCCGCCGCCAGCGGATATCCCAACGCCAGGGGCGGTGTGGGCAGCCCGTCGGGATGGGGACCGAATACCGCCGGCCCCGCCTCGGTGGTGCCGTAACCATGGGTGATGGTGGCCGTGGGAAACGCCTGCTGGATGCGATTGAGCAGCGAGATCGACATGGGGGCGGAACCCAGCATCAGGCGGTTAAGGGCGGAGAAATCCCGCCCGGCCAGCAAACCCGGATCGCGGACCAGCCGGGCGAACATGGTCGGCACGGCGGTGACGATATTGATGCGATAATCGGCCAGGGCGGCGGCATAGCGCTCGGCGTCAAAGGCCGGCAGGACCACCAGCAGGGCGTTAACCGCAAACACCCGTTTGGTCAGGAACAGGCCGTTCATATGAAACAACGGCTGCGCCAGCAGATAGCGGGCCTGCGTTCCATCAGGCTCCACGCCGCCGCTGCGGGTGGCTTCCAGCGCCCACAGCTGTCCCTGGTGGGTCAGCGGCACGCCTTTCGGCCGGCCGGTGGAACCGGACGTGTAGAGGATCATCGCCACCTCGCCCGCCTCAGGTTTCACGGTGTCGAAGGCCTGCGGCCGGATAAGTGTGCCGAATCCCTCCTCGCCCTGCCCGTCGAAGTTCACCAAGGGCAGCTTGCCGCGCAAAATTTCATGGCGCGCGTCGTCGACAAAGGCCAGACGGATTTTTGCATCCGCCAGCAGGTATTCCAGGGTGTCGGTCGGCACTTTGATATTGAGCGGCACCGCGACCAGACCGGCGCGCATAATGCCGAAATACGCGGCAATGTATTGCGCGCGGTTAAGCGAGGCGATGGCGACGGTACTGCCCCGCGGCAGGCCAAGATCGGTCAGGTAGCGGGCGACGCCGCCGGCCAGTTCGTCGATCTGCCGATGGCTCCAATGGCGCGGCCGGGCGGGATCGCTTAAATCAATCAGCGCGTCACGCTGTAAATCCGCGCTGCGGACGATCAGATCGCCCAGGTTATGGTGTTGAAACGGCATGGCTACTCCTTTATAACGCCGGTGGCGGTAATTGCCTGGCGTCAACGTCAAATAAGGGAAAATGGCAGGCGACCTGTCGTTGTTCACCGCCGGCGCGCAGCGGCGGACGCTCGACCCGGCAGAGCTCGCCGGCGCGCGGGCAGCGGGTATGGAACGGGCAGCCGGACGGTGGGGAAATGGGGCTGGGCAATTCGCCCGTCAAAAGATTACGGCCGCGCGCCGCGCGGGGATCCGCCACCGGCGCCGCCGCCAGCAGGGCAAAGGTATAAGGATGGGCGGGATTGGCCCACACCTGGCGCGTAGGCCCGCTTTCGACGATGCGTCCCAGGTACATTACCAGCAGCCGGTCGGCGATGTATTCCACCACCGAGAGATCGTGGGATATAAACAGGTAGGCCACGCCGGTGCGCTGCTGGATATCCCGCATCAGGTTAATCACCTGCGCCCGCACCGATACGTCCAGGGCGGAAACCGGCTCATCGCAGATAATCACCTTCGGCTCCAGGATCAATGCCCGGGCGATGCCGATACGCTGGCGCTGGCCGCCGGAAAACTCATGGGGATAGCGCGAAGCCGCGGCCGCGGGCAGCCCTACCATTTCCAGCAGTTCGCCGACCCGCGAGCGGATAGCCGCCCCCGCCCAGCCGGCGACCTCCAGCGGCCGGCCGATGCTTTTGCCCACGCTTTGGCGTGGATTCAGCGACCCCTGCGGATCCTGGAACATCATCTGCATATCGGCCCGGTAGGGTAACAAGGCCTTACGCCCCAAATGGGTGATATCCTTGCCGTTAATGGCTATGCGCCCGCCGGTGCTGGGAATCAACCGCATTACCGCCTTGCCTAGGGTGGATTTGCCGCAGCCCGACTCCCCCACCAGCCCAACGGTCTCGCCGGGGCTTAGCGTCAGGTCTACGCCCGCCAGGGCGAACACCCGGCCATCGCGGGTGGGATAACTCACCTGCAGGTTTTCCACGGTCAAAAAAGGTTTCATCCGCGCCACCCGCCGTTAGCCAGCCTGGGCGCCGGCGCCCGTGCGTCCTGTTCAGCCGCCAGGCAGGCCACCTGATGGTCCTTGCGCAGCGCGGATAACGCCGGCCTTTGCCGCGCGCAGGCCGGCAGCGCATAGCGGCAGCGCGCCGCAAAGGCGCAGCCTTCGGGCAACGCCGACAGGGCGGGTACCCTGCCCGGGATGTCCAATAGCCGTTCGTCGGGCCGCCCCGAGGTCGGCGTGGCGCGCAGCAGCCCCTGCGTGTAGGGATGCAGGGGATGATCGAACAGTTCCAGCACCGGCGCTTCCTCGACTATTTTACCGGCATACATCACCGCGACGCGCTGGGCCATGGCCGCGACCACGCCTAAATCGTGGGTAATCAGCATCAGCGCCATGCCGGTATCGGCCTGCAATTCCCGCAGCAGGGCCAATATCTGCGCCTGGATGGTTACATCCAGGGCGGTGGTCGGTTCGTCGGCTATCAATACCGCCGGCCTGCAGGCGATGGCCATGGCGATCATGACCCGCTGGGACATACCGCCGGAGAGCCGGTGCGGGTATTCATCCATGCGTCTGGCCGGATCGGGAATATGCACCTGCTCCAGCAGCGCAATGCCCCGGCGCCAGGCTTCGCGCCGCGTCAGTCCCAAATGCACCCGCAGCACCTCGCCAAGCTGGTTGCCGACGGTTTTTACCGGATTGAGCGAGCTCATCGGGTCCTGAAAAATCATCGCCAGGCGATTGCCGCGCAGTTGCCGCATCCGCCCTTCTCCCAGAGCCACCAGATTTTGCCGTTCAAACCAGATTTCACCGCCGCTTAGCCGCGCCGGGGGGCTGGGCAGGAGTCCCATCAGCGCCAGCGCGGTAAGGGATTTTCCGCAGCCGGATTCCCCGACCACCGCCAGGGTCTCCCCCGCCTCAAGGGACAGGGAAACCCCGTCCAGCGCGATAACGCCGCCCTGGCGGCCGCGCAGTTCAACGCTCAGATTCCTGACTTCCAGTACGCTGCTCACAGGCGGTCCCTCAGTTTCGGGTTCAGGGCGTCGTTCAGCCCGTCGCCAATCAGATTCAGCGCCAGCACCGCCAGCATAATCGCCACGCCCGGCACCGCGCAGATGTACCATGAGGAGCGGATAAGCGTACGTCCTTCCCCCACCAGCCGGCCCCAGCTGGCAAGGCCGGGATCGCCGAAGCCGAGAAAAGAGATAACCGACTCGTAGAGAATCGCTCCGGCAATCACCAGCGATGACAGGACGACAACCGGCGGCATAACATTGGGCAGTATCTCGCCCAAGGCGATGCGCAGATTGCCCATGCCACAGGCCCGGCAGGCGAGCACGAATTCACGCTCCTTGAAGGACAGGAATTCGGCGCGGGTCAGCCGGGCGATGGGCTGCCAGGAGACCAGGCCGACGGCGATAATGATGTTTTCCATGCGCGGGCCCAGCACCGCCACCACCGTCAGCACAAACACCACGTTGGGAATGATCTGGAACAGCTCGGCAATACGCATTAACACCTCGTCGACCCAACCGCCAAACCAGGCGGCCGCGGCGCCTACCGCTACCCCGAGCGTGGTGGCCACCAGGCTTGCCACCAGTCCGATCAGCAAGGTCGCGCGCGCGCCGTGTACCATGATCGCCATGATGTCGCGGCCCAGGGAGTCGGTGCCCAGCGGAAAACGCCGGTCGGTAAAGGGCCAAATCTCAGGCCCGGCGACGATGCGCAGCGGGTCGACGGGATAGAGCCATCCGGCCAGCGCCGCGGCCGTCGCGATAATCAACACAATCAGCGCGCCCACAACCGCGCCGCGATGGCGGCAAAAACGGCGCAGCAGCGCCAGGCGCGGGCCGGGGGCGGGCGATGGAAAGGCGGTAACCGACATTATTTTTAACTCCCGATTCGCGGGTCCAGACGAGAATAGATCACGTCGACCAGGATATTGACCACAATCACCACCAGCGAACTGAGCACCAAAACCCCCATCACCACGGGGAAATTGCGGCTCATCACGCTGTCGAACAATACCTGGCCGATCCCCGGCCAACTGAACACGGATTCCACCACGACGCTGCCGCCAAGCACTGTGCCGAGCTGCAGGCCGAACAGGGTCACCACCGGCAGCAGGGCGTTGCGCATCATATGGCCGGTTATCACCCGCAGCCGGCTCAATCCCCTGGCCCTGGCGGCGCGCACAAAATCCAGTTGCGCAATCTCCAGCATCGAGGCGCGCATCACCCGGGCGTAGGTGGCGGCGTAAAACAGGCCCAGGGTCAGCGCCGGCAGCACCAGATGGTGGGCGATATCCAGCGCCCTCCCCCAGGGCCGTTCATCGGCGCCGATGGTTTCCATCCCTCCCACCGGAAACCAGCCGAGTTTTACCGAGAACAGGATAATCATCATGATGCCGAGCCAGAATCCGGGCGCGGCGAAACACAGCACCGCCAACGCCGAGATAAGCGTATCCCAGGCGCTGTTGACTTTGATGGCCGCCAAAACGCCCGCGCCGATCCCGACCAGCAGCGCCACCGCGATGCTGGTCAGCATCAGTAAAAGCGTGGCGGGCAGGTGCGACAGGATAACCTCCAGCACCGGCAGGTTATGGCGATAGGAAAAGCCCAGATCCAGCCGGGCCACCGCGCCGATATACTTCAGCAATTGCAGCCAGGCCGGCTGGTCCAGTCCATATAAGGCGCGCAGCCGATCGATCATCGCCGGATCGGTGACCTGCTGCTCGGCGGTCATCACATCCAGCAGGGTGCCGGGCACGCATTTCATCAACACGAAATTGATAATCACCACCCCAAGCAGCAGCGGCACGGCCTGTAGCAAGCGCCGGACAATGATGCGCGTCATGCCGCTACCCCGCCAGCCAGACGTCGTTGAGGGACGTGCCCTGGACATTGGCATCGGTGGTAAAGTTGCGTACGTTGGCGCGCGCCAGGGTGTAGGACTGCATCTCCACCAGGGGGACGATGGGCACGTCGGTACTGGCCAGCCGGGCAAATTGATGGATCAGGTCGCGCCGCTTGGCCTCGTCCACCTCAACCGTAATGTTGCTCACCAGTTCGTCCATCGCCGGGTTGCTATAGCCGGTGGCGTTACGGAAGGCCGCGCCTTTGACGATGCCGTCGCTGGTGAAAAATTGCGTCACCGTCGGCACCGGCTCCAGCGGCGCGGTAAAGTTGGAGACGGCGATATCATAATCGTAATCGCTGTAGATCCGTTTCAGCGCCGTGGCGCGGTCCACCGAGTCGAGCCGTACGGTGATATTGACATCCTCCAGGGCCTGTTTCAGGTACTGTCCCAGCTTGGCGTTTTCCTCGAACCAGGCCGCCGCCAGCAGATTAACGGTAAAGCGGCTGCCGTTTTTCACCGGCAGGCCGGCGGCATCCAGCAGGGCGGCCGCTTTTTTAACGTCAAATTCATATTTGGGCACATCATCGGTGAAAAACAGGCTATTGCTGCTGAAAATGGGCGCCACCGCCGGTTTTCCTCGGCCAAAATATATCGTGTTGACGATAAAATCGCGGTCGATGGCGTGCAGGATGGCCTGGCGCACGTCGCGGCGTTTCACCACCTCGCGCCGTTGGTTGAATTCCACCGTCACCGTCCAAGCGCTGTTTTCATACCCGCTGGTGTCAAGCACCACCTGGCCGGTTTTCAGCAGGCGGTCCACTTCCCTGGCCGGCACGGGGTTGGAATAGCCCAGGCCCAGTTCCCCGGTTTCCAGGGCGGCGGTCCGCGACGCCGCGTCGCTCCACCATCTGACCAGCAGCTTATCGAGGTAGGGCTGGTCGGGCGCCCAGTACTGTCCGTTGCGGCGGTATTGCACATAACTGCCGCGCGTCCATTTATCGAAAATCCAGGGACCGGTGCCCACCGGCTGGTTATTCAGCGGATTGGTCAGAATGTCCTTGCCCGCGTACAGGTGTTTTGGCAGCAGTAACTGATACTGGCCGGCCAGTATGGATTTAAGGAAAAATTCCGGCACCGGATGATCAAAGCTCAGCCTGACCCGATACGCGTCCAGCGCGGTGGCGGCATTCAGCGCTTTCAGGGCGATGCCGGCTGAAATGGCCTTCCAATGCTCGAGCACGTTATACACCACATCGTCCGCGGTAAAATCGGCGCCGTCGTGCCACTTCACCCCCTGGCGCAGGGTGATGTCATAGCTCTTATAGTCGGCGGCGGGCACCACCGACTCGGCCAGCGCCGGCTGGAAATTCAGCTTATTATCGAGCTTCAGCAGACGCTCAAGTATTTTGGTTGACGTCTGGAACGGCGACGAACCGCCGCCGCCCGGCACAAATAAAGCCTGCGGCTCCAGGCCGCCCCAGGAAATGACCAGGGTGCCGCCCCGGCGCGGCACCGCGCCCGCCACCTCGGCGGCGGTGGCGTTCGCCACCAGCTTTACGCCCGGGAACCCGCCCGACAGGGCGGCAAGCGATCCCCCCACGCCCAGGATGCCGAGAAATGTGCGCCGTGAAAACTGTCCGCTCATGATGAAACTCCTGGTTGTGCGACGCCGGTGGCGTAGGTCGCGCGGCCGATGGCCAGCAACTGATGTTGTTGATTGAACACGTCCACGTCGGCAACGCCGAAGGTGCGGCCGATGCGTCTGCTGCGCGCCACGATCCGCAGCGAGGTATTCACCGCCGGGCGCAGGTAATCGACGCGAAAGTTGACCGTGGGCAAACCGGCGCCGACCATCATCGCCAGCGCGAAATCCCCCACGGTATCGATAATCGAGGCCAGCGGACCGCCATGCCATTGGCCGCTGCCGGCGCTGCGTTCAAACTCCGCCCGCATCGGCACCGTCACCGTCAGGGTCTGGCTGTCGTAATCCACCTCTTCTATACGCAGTTGCAGCCAGGCGATAAACGGCGATGTACGGAATTTTTCCTCGATTTGCGCTTGACTCAGCCTGGCGCTCATATCACCACCACCTTGCCGGTCACCCGGCGCTGCTCAATCGAGGCCAGCGCCTGCGCGCCCTGCTCAAGCGGCCACTGACGATCGATTAGGACCTTGAGCCGCTTGCGGCGTACCAGATCCAGCAACTGATGCAGGTCTTCACGTTCCCAGCCGTTGGAGCCACGGATTTGCAATTCGAACGTCCAGATATAGCGCAGGTCCTCGGCGGGATTAAAACCGGCGGTCGCGCCGCAGGTCAGCAGCCTTCCGCCCACCCGCAGGCAGCGCAGGGAATTTACCCAGGTATCGCCGCCGGTGAAATTGACCACCACGTCCACGCCGCCCGGCGTCGCGGCGTTGCGCTGGCGCGCCGGTTTGCCAAAGCGTTGGAACACTTCCTTCATAAAATCGCGCTCGGTGTAGCGGATGATCTGGTCGGCGCCGACGGCCCGCAGGCGTTCGGCCTTTTCCTCGCTGCCGGCGCAGGCGATGACCTGGGCGCCGGCAAGCTTCGCCAGTTGCACGCAGCACACGCCGACACCGCCGCTGGCGCCGAGAATCAATACCTTTTCTCCGGGCTGGATTTGGCCAATCGTGACCATCATGCGCCGGGCGGTACCGTAAGCCACCGGCAGGGCCGCCGCCTCGGCGAAGCTGATTTCATCGGGCAAGGCAATCAGTTGGTGGGCCGGCACCCTGCAAAGCTCCGCCAGGCCGCCATGGGTGGTTTCGCCCACCAGCCCGCCGTCCACCCGGTTTATCGGGTCTACCACCACGCGGTCGCCGATCTTCCAGCCGTCGACCCCCGCGCCCAGGGCGACGATTTCGCCCGCCACATCCAGACCGATAATGATCGGCATCGGCAACGTAATGCCCGGCATGCCGCGACGGGTAAACACATCATGGTAATTGAGCGAAGAGGCGCGCACGCGCAGCACCACGTCACCCGGGCCGGCTTGCGGATCGGGAAAATCATTTTCCAGCCGCAATTTTTCATTGCCGCCGTGTTCACGTAAAACCAGGGCTTTCATTTTTGGCGCACCTTAAAATCAGTAAATCAACGGGAGGTGAACAGCAAAGCGACGTTGAAGGCGCGATCGGCGCTTATCAGCACCCTATCGGGCGCCGGGGATACTGTCTTGATGCCGTTGCGTTGGAAATAGGCGGCGCTGGCGCTTGGCTGTGCTACCGCAAACTTAAGCGCCACCATGCGTTCGGTGCCGTTTTCGCCTTCAGGGACGGGGCCATACAGCTCGACGGCCCGCCGGGGGGTGATAAAACGCACCCGGGTTTCTCCCGCCTGCAGCCAATAGCCGCCGTGCTGATCGGGTTGGATAACCGACTGGCCGAACACCAGACCGTACAGGCGGGCCACCGCCGCGGGGTCCGCCGCGGCAATGACAAAACCGATGATATCGGTGACGCCGTTGGGGTGGGCTTGCCACTCACGGCGCCAGACCAGTTCCGGCGTGTCGTGCTGGCAAAAAAAGCTGCGGCCGTTGTTTATTCGCCCGGCGTCAAGCCTGACGGTGCGAAAGCGGGCGTCGGGCCTGCCGCCGTCGGGCAGGTCCACCGGGCGGAAAAACGACGCCGGCGCATCGCCGTCCAGGCCGACGGATTGCAGGTGGCGGTAAACCGCGTCGGCGTCGGTGGTCTTCCACACCAGGCCGGTGAGGCCGAGGGGCGCGTTCCATAGGTCCTGGCGTTTATCCGCGTTGCCGGCTTCATATCCCAGCAGTTCAAAATAGTTTTCGCCAAAAATGGCCAGATGGTTACTGGAACCCAGCGAATGGTGGCCGCGCGGCGTCAGTTGGAACCCTAGATGGGTGAATAATTGCTGCGTTTCATCAAGCTTTCCCGCGACGTTGATGACCACGTGATCCACTACCGGAATTAAAGAACTCATTGATATTTTACCTGACTATCCAACAACTAAACCGGGTTACAACTCTAACCAAGCCGTTCGCGGATGCCAAAGTACAATTCCGATAAAGGTTAACGAATAAATGACTAAGCCTGTCACGACGTTGATTTCCGTCCGGGCGCGAAGCCGCAATGCCTGGCCATCCGCCGCCGGGGCCGGCGCGTTGACGCCCGGCCGCAAGCCGGCATGCCGTTATTATTATTCAAAAACCTGCCGGCTGGCGCCCGGCGGCCGACCGGTGATACGCTTGAAAGCGCGGCTGAAGGCGGCCTGGGACGTATAGCCCAGACGTTGCGCCACCGTCTCGATCGACAGCCTGTCTTGAGTCAGCCATTGGCCGGCAAGACGCATGCGCAGCTCCGTGGCATAACGCAGCGGCGGCACACCGAGGGTGGCTTGAAATCGTTGCGCAAACACCGAACGGGATATATGCGATTGCGCGGCCAGTTCCGCCACGGTCCAGCCATGGCCGGGCTGGCGGTGCAAAGCCAGTATGGCGCGGGCTAAGCGGGGATCGCGTAGCGCGGCGACCAGTCCCGAGGCGTTCTCACATCCGCATTCGATCCAGCCACGGACGATCATTGCCGCCGCCACTTCAGCCAGCCGGGCCAGGACCCCGGCGAAACCGATTCGGCCCGCGCATATTTCACGTTTCATCGCGTCCAGAATCGGCATCAATCCGGGATATCGCGCTTCCCGGGTGTTCGCTACCATGATGCCCGGCATCAGCTTGCCGAGCCCATGCATACCGCCGAGATCAAACTCCATGCAACCGTAAAAGAGAACCGCGCTGGGGGTAGGATGTGTGCTGGGGCACGTGTCGACACCGCTGACGCTATCGCCAAGCGGTGTCGCCGTAAACCGGTCTATGTCGTGAAATGACATCTCCGCGTCGGACAGCAACTGGTGCCCTCCGCCCTGGGGCATAAACACCGCGCTGCCCGCCGGCAATTCATGCAATGCGCCATCGCTGGTGCGCAGGATAGCGTTGCCTACCGCCAGGAAATGGAAGTAAGCCTGTCCCGGCCTGGCGTTAAAACCCAGGCCAAAAGAGGGACCGGTCTGGATGCGGCGGTATTGGACACCGCGCAGCCGCATACCGGTCAACAGTTCGCTGATGAGATCCGACGACAGGGCAAATTTATCGAGTTGCGTCATTTTAGGGGTTACAGTCAAATATTAAGGACGGACTATCATAGATCATCCTGGGGTATCTCTCTAGACTTGCGACTTCAATCGTTTTCAGGGATTTCCCAAGATGAGTCATTTTGTAAAAGACGGTGTATCCGGTACCCAACCGGGCGATGAAGCTCCGGCCACGACGGCCTGGATGGCGGTGTTTTCGCTGGCGATGGGGGTCTTCGGTTTATTAACCGCAGAGTACCTGCCGGCCAGTCTGCTGACGCCGATGGCATCCGACTTCGCGGTGTCGGAAGCGCTGGCCGGCCAGGCCGTTACGGTGACCGCCGTGGTGGCGCTGTTTGCCGGACTGCTGGTGCCGGGCCTGACGCGCAGCCTTGACCGTCGTCAGGTCCTGCTGGCGTTTACGGTATTGATGATTGCATCCAACCTGCTCGTGGCGCTGTCCTCCAGTCTGGCGGTGTTACTGGTCATGCGAATTCTGCTGGGCATCGCCCTGGGCGGCTTCTGGAGCATGGCGGCCGCCGTGGCCATGCGTCTGGCGCCGGCGAAGCGGCTGCCACGAGCGTTGTCGATTATCTTCAGCGGCATTGCGGTGGGAACCGTGGTATCCGTACCGCTCGGCAGCTACCTGGGCGGACTGTACGGCTGGCGCAGCGCCTTTGTGGCCGCCGCCGCCGTTGGGGCGCTGACGTTCGTCTTCCAATGGTTCACGCTGCCGCGCATGGCGCCGCGCAGGATGTTGCATACCGTGTCTGTTCTGGCGCTGCTGCGCCGCCCCGGGATCGGTATGGGGATGATGGGCTGCGTGCTCGCCCATACCGGCCAATATGCGTTGTTTACCTATATCCGGCCGGCTTTGGAGAGCGTGGCGCACATTGATGTTGACCACTTGTCACTGATGCTTCTGGGCTTTGGCGTCGCCAATTTCGCCGGTACGCTACTGGCCGGCTGGCTGATGGAGCGTAGCCTGCGCGCTACCCTGGCGTTGATGCCCGCCTTGGTCGGCATCGCCGCTTTCGGCATGATTTGGCTGCCGGTCCAGGCAACGGGGCTGATGCTGTTGGTCGCGCTGTGGGGTCTGGCGTTCGGCGGCGTGCCGGTTGCGTGGTCAAGCTGGGTGGCGCGCGCCGTCCCCGACCAGGCTGAAACCGCCGGCGGCATGGTCGTCGCGTCGGTGCAATCATCGATAGCCGCGGGTGCCGCGTTGGGCGGGGTGGTATTCGGTCTGGCCGGCGTTACCGGGGTCTTTGTCACCGCGGGTGCGGTAATGCTGGTCGCCGCACTGGTGATTGCGCTCAGGGTCCAAACAACCGCCGGTATCAGGCCGGCCAGGCCGGTGTCCTGACCCGGGGGTCAGGGTCGGTGAACGGCTGCCGGCGGTGGCGCGACCCATCCCAGCCCCAGGCTTTTTTGCAGCGCCACATAATCCACCAGCAGCTCGACCTGGGCCTGCGCCTGGCTATCCTCGGCGGAAAGCTGCTGGCGCTGAACGTCCAGCGCATCGATCAATGACGTTGCCCCGGCACGATAGCGCTGCAACACCAAATCCGCCGAGCGCGCGGCAGACTCCCGCGCCTGGCCGGCGCTGACCAACTGCTGGCGCGCCGCGCCAAAACGCGCCAGCGCGCCGTTGGCGTCCTGCAGCGCCGCCAGCACCTTGCCTTCATAAGCCGCGGCGCTGGCATCGTTGCCGGCGCGGGCCTGGGCCACCTGCGCCTTCACCCGGCCAAAGTCGAGGAACGACCAGCGCAGGAAAGGCGCCCACAGGGTGCTGATGGCGTCGGAGTTAAAATCCTTCGGCGAGGTGGTGGTCATGCCGACGCTGCCGAACAGGGTCACCTGGGGGAAATAGCCCGCGATGGCCTGGCCGATCTGCGCCGATGAGGCGGCCAGTTCCCGCTCCGCCTGGCGCACATCGGGTCGGCGCCGGATAAGCGACGCCGCGTCGTCCACCGGCACCACGGCCGGCAGCGTCGGCAGCGGTTTATTGCCCGCCAGCCGCGCATCCAACACGCCCGGCTCGCGGCCGATAAGCAGCGCGAGCTGATCCAGCGCGATCTGCGCCTGCGCCCGCAGCATCGGTAAGCGCCCTTCCTGCTGGCGCACCAGTAGCTGCGATCGCTGCACATCCATTTCCGAGGCTACGCCGCGCTCACGCCGCTGCTGGTTCAGTTGATGGCTTTTGTTCACCATCTCCAGGTTGCGCTCGGCAATGGCGATACGTTGCCGGATGCCGAGATAATTGATATAGGCCTGGCCCACCTCCGCCGCCATTTGCACCCGGGCATCGGCCAGGCGCGCCTCGGACGCCTCGGCCTCGGCCCGCGCCCCTTCCTCGGCGCGCCGCCGCCGTCCGAAGACGTCCAGTTCCCAACTGGCGTCGAAACCGACATTATACAGCTCGGTGTCCAGGTCCACGTTGCCCAGCCGCGAGCGCACCGCCTGTGCCGCCTCGGTGCCGCCGTAGGTTTGCGCCGCTGCCGCCGCGCTTTCGGACGCCTGGTTCACGCTGTTTTTTATGGAATCCGGCGGCGTGATATTGGCATAGGCGGCGCTGGCGTTGACCTGGGGCAGCAGCTCGGCCCGCCGCTGTCGCACCAGCGCCCGGGCGGAGCGCAGCTGCGCTTCGGTGGCGCGCAGATTGGGATTGTGTTGCAGCGCCTGTTCGATAAGCCAGTCCAGATCGCTATCATGCAGCGACAGCCACCAGCGCTGCACCGGCGGGGCCAGCGCCACGCCCGGCTGATTGGCCCGCAGCAGGGCGGTGGCGGCGGTCCCGGCCACCGCCGGAGGCTGGTGATAATCGGGACCGAGCATACAACCGGCCAGCGACAGCGACAGCGCGGCGACGCTCAAGGGATACGGCAGTTTTCTTGGCTTGGTCATTATTTACGTTTCTCAATGCATCGCTTGGGAAGAATTGCCCTTGGGCAATGGCCTGAGCAAAAAGGCGAGCGGTATGGAGCAGAGCACTATCACGCCGAAAATCCAGAACAGATCGTTATAGGCCATGACCAGCGCCTGCTCCTGCACCTGCTGCGCCAGCCGTCCCCAGGCCTGCGCGGCGGCGTCGCCGCCGGCGGAGGATTGCAGCTGGCTGGTCAGATTTTGCATATAGTCCTGGGCCAGCGGCGAGTTGGCGGTGGTGGCTTCGCCGATGACCTGGGTGTGATAGGTCATGCGCCTTTCCTGGAAGGTGGAAATGATCGCCAGGCCGATGGAACCGCCAAGGTTGCGCGCGGCGTTGAACAGCCCCGACGCATCGCCGGCCAGATCCGCCGGCACCGAAGTGACCGCCGCCTGGTTCAGCGACAGCATGGCCAACGCCAGGCCGGCCCCCTGCAACAGCTGGCCGGGGACAAAGTCCATGCCGACGCTTTGACTGGTCAGATTCATGTTGACATAGCAGGCCAGGGCAAAGCATGAAAGGCCGGCCAGGACCAGGATGCGCACATCGACCTTTTGCATCAGCCAGGGCATCGCCGGCATCAGGAGCAAGGTGGGCACCCCGGACAGCAGCACCACATAACCGGCCTGCTCGGTGTTATAACCGGCGATCGCCGACAGGAACTGCGGGATCATATACATGACGCCGAACAGGATCATGCCGACCGCCATCACCATGGCGAACACCGCGCCAAAACTCCGGTCCAGCAGGATCGACAGGCGGATTACCGGTTCGCGGCTGATAAACTGCGCCAGCAGCAGCACGACGAAACCGCTGGCGGAGATAATCGTCAGCCAAATGATCATCTCCGATTCAAACCAGCGTTCGCGCTGGCCGTCCTCCAGTACCACGGTCAGCCCGCCCAGCGCCGCCGCCAGGCCCAGAATGCCCAGCCAGTCGCCGTTAAGCAGTTCGCGCGGGTGCATTTTTTCATGGGGCAGCCCGATAAACAGCAGCGCCAACAGGCCGATGCAGACCGGGACATTGAGGAAAAAAGCGTAGTGCCAGCTGACGTTCTCGGTCAGCCAGCCGCCGAGCAACGGGCCAATCACCGGCCCCATGATGACCGTCATGCCGAACAGCGCCGTGCCCTTGGCCTGTTCGGACGGCGGCAGGCGGGTAGCGACGATGGTCAGCGCCGTCGGGATCAGCGCTCCGCCGGTAAAACCCTGGCCGATGCGGCCGATAATCATCATTATCAGGCTGGTGGACAGCCCGCACAGCACCGAGAACAGCGTGAACATCAGCGAGCAGATGATCAGGAAATTGCGCAGTCCCAGCGTGCGGACAAACCAGCCGGTCAGGGGGATCATGACGATTTCCGCCACCAGGTAGGAGGTGGAAATCCAGGTGCCTTCGGTGCCGCTGGCCCCGACCTCGCCCTGGATGGTGGGCAGCGCGGCGTTGACGATGGAAATATCAAGCGTAGCCATAAACGACCCAATGGTGCCGGCGGCCACCGCCAGCCAGGCGCCGGGTTCCACATTGCCGCCGCTCGCCCCCGCGCCCGCTTGCTGATTATCGTGCGCCGCACTCATGACTTATGCTCTTTCAGGCGTTCGGATTCATCCTCGGCGCGTTTTTTACCCTCTTTGGCCGAACGGGTATCCACGGTGGCTTCCACCGACATGCCCGGCACCAGGACCTTGCGCGCCTCCTCGCCCACCAATAGCTTGATGCGCACCGGCACCCGCTGCACGATTTTGGTAAAGTTGCCGGTGGCGTTCTCCGCCGGCAACAGGGCGAACTGCGAGCCGGTGCCTGGGGAAAGGCTTTCCACCCTGCCCTGGAGTTTAACGCCGGACAATGCGTCCACCTCGATAGTGACCGGCTGGCCCTGGCGCATCAGCCCGACCTGGGTCTCCTTGAAGTTAGCCATCAGGTAAAGTGCGCTGACCGGCACCACGGTCATGGTGCGGGTACCGGCGGCGACAAACTGGCCCACCTGAACGGTTTTATTACCCACATTGCCGTCTATCCGCGCGGTCAGGCGGGTATCGCCCACGGAGATCCGCGCCTGATCGGCGTCGGCCTGCGCCTGCGCCAGCCCGGCATTGGCCTGCTCGATCTGCGCCTCCATCGCCTTGATCTGGCTTTTGGCGCTGGCCACCTGGGCCTGGGCGGATTCGTATTGCGAACCGGCGCGCTCCAGGTCATGGCTCAGGCTGGCCTGGTGCTCGTGGGTATCGGCGCCGCTTTTGGCCAGCGGGGCGAACCGCGTCACCTCGGACTGGGCAAAATGCAGGCTGGCGGCGGCCGACATCACCTGGGCGTTCGCCTGGCGCAGCGCGGCCTGCTGGGTCACCAGGTTGGCGTTGGCGGCGGTAATATCCGCCTGGCGCACCGCCACCGCGGCCTGGGCCTGCTGCAGCGTGGCCTGGTAAGTGCGTTCGTCAATTTGCAGCAGCGGCTGGCCGGCCTTGACCCGCTGGTTATCCTGGACAAACACCGCGGTCACATAGCCACTCACCCGGGGCGCCACCACCACGGAATCCGCCTGTAGATAAGCGTTATTGGTTTCCTGCATATAGCGGCCGACCAGCAGGTAATACACCAGCCAGGCCACCAGGGCGATAAGCGCCACCACGCCCAGGATAATCAGCGTCCATTTCACTTTGGGATTTTTCAGCGGCGAAGGCTTCTTCTCTTCCGGCTGCTGTTTTTCATCCCCGGACTGCTTAGCGTCGCCGGGTGTACTGTCTTTATCATGGTTTTTTTCAGACGACGCTTCCCGCCTGTTCTGCTCTTCATCGCTGCTGCTCAAATTCATTATCCTTTACATGAAAAATTTTCAAAAATGCACAAGCGCCAACGGACCCATCATGATGGAATTACTTGATTGGCTATCTATAGATAATAGCAACTGGTTGAATTTGGGGGGATCGGCGGAGAATTTTTCAGACTAGTCACGTTTGCCGCGCGCGGTAAAAAAGGATGAAAGCACCTGGCGTCCGGGCCTGAACGGCAGGAATTGCTGGACGCCGGCGCGCTCGGAGGGAATATCAACTGATAGTTTCGCAATAGCGGCAAGCACAGTTCACCCGTACCAGGCGTATCCTTTAGGAACGCGCGAGAAACCGGCGGCGGATAAGGCGTCCGCCACCGGGCCGGCGGCCGGCGCGCCGTTCACCTCCTCAAGGGTAAACATGCGGCGTTTCCCGCGCCCGAGCGCGGCCGCCAGGGCGCCCAAGGCCCCGGCGAGCCAGCCGGCGGCGGCATCATGGCCCTCAGCAAAGGTTAACAGCTGGCGGCCGCTTTGCCCCAGATAACAGACCAACCTGCCGTTGCATATCACCACCATGGCGCCGCCGCGCCGGACCGGGCGGATGCCCGCGGGGTTGGGCGGCCAGGGCAACAGCCAGCCGAAGGGATTGGCCGGGTCGCTGGCCGACAGCGCCACCGCCAGCGGTTCGCCGGGCGGCGCCTGCGCCAGCTCACGCAGACGATCGATGCAGTCTTTATCGGCAAACTGCGCGGCGCCAAGGCCGGTGACAAATCTTCCGCGCAGCACCCGGCCCGCCTCTTCCATGCGCCGCAGTACCGGCATCTGGGCGGGAAAGCCCCCCGGCACCTGCTCCGCCACCGCCACGCCACGGCTTATCACGCCATAGCGGTCGAACTGGTTCTCGACCAGGGTCAGCATCCTGACGGTGGGACCGGCCGGTTCCGCGCCCAGCAATGACCAGCGGCCGGCCAGCGCCGCGTCGCCAAACCGGGCGCCGCTTGCCGGTACGGCTTTGGCCGGCGTCCATACCGGCACCCAGCCCACGATCTGGCGCCGGTGCCGCGGGGAACGGGCCGGGCGCGAACGGGCGGGGGGGCGTACGCCCGACAGCGCGCGCAGCGGCGACCAGGTGTCGCTGGTAACCCGGCCTTGCCAGACCAGATCCCATACGGCCTGCGCCACCTCCGCCTGCGACGGCTCCGCCGCCATTGCCGGTGCGCCCGCATGGGGCAACCGCGCCTGGGCCAGAGGCGCCAGCTGGCGGACAAAATAGGCGCCGCCATCGGCCAGCACCGCCAGAATGGCCTGACGCAGCGCCGCCGTCGCGCCGCCCTCGTCGTTCGCAAGCGGCGGCGTTACTGCCGCGTTATTGCCCGGCGGCGATGTGTCCGCGCTATCGTCCGTCAGCGGCAGTGTTTCACCCGCGTTATCGCGCAGATGCAGCGACACCAGCCCGTCGTCGTCGCCCAGCGCGCCATGGCCGGCCCACAGCACCTCGCCGGCGGCGATCAGTTCATCCAGCCAGGATGCTTGATAGTCATGCACCCTGGCGGGCAAAATCCGGCTCTCCCATAAAGATGCCGGCAGCGCGATTCCCGCCAGTTGTTCAATGGCCCGGGCTACCCCCTCGACGCCGGCAAACGCGCCCGGCGGCGCGGACGGACCTTGGCCCGGCGACGGCGCGGCGTCGGTCAGCACCCCCTGGCGTTCCAGCAGCAGTTGCACAAACGCCTCGCGCGGCACCGGCCGGGTCGCCTCGCGCGCCGCCTGTAGCGAACGCGCCCGCAGGCGGCGGAACACCTCATCCCATACCCACCGGCGTTTATCGCCGGCGCCGGAGGTGGTCTCCGATCCCGGTCCGTCGGCGAGATTGCACGGTAAGATCCTGCCCTGATCGCGCAGGCGTTCCAGTTGCTCATCGACGATCGCCACCCCCAGCCCAAAGCGTGCCGCCGCCTGCGCCGGGGTAAAAGGCGCATGGGTACGGGCATAGCGGCTGAGCAGCTCGCGCAGGGGATCGCCGGCCGCTTGCAAAAACGCGGCCGGGATGCCCGGCGGCAGCCCGACGCCGAGCGCATCGCGCAAACGGGCGGCGTCCTCTATGCCGGCCCAGCGTGTTTCATCCGCAATGCGCACGGGAATGATCCGCACCGCCGTCTCCAGCTCCGCCAGATAATCGCCAAGCACGCCGGCCGCGTCCCCATCGGCCAGGCGTGCCGCGATTTCCGCACGCGACAGCGGACCCAGCTCGCGCAACAGGTCGGCTACCCCTTCCGCGCCCTTCACCCGACGCTCGGCGACGGTGCGCTGCAATTCCTGTCCGACCCGCGCCACCACCCCGGGATCGAGCAATTCGCCCAGCTCCACCTGCCCGAGCAGTTCGCCCAGCAACCCGCTGTCCAGCGACAGTACCGATGCCCGGCGCTCGGCCAGCGGCGCATCGCCCTGATACATAAACTCAATCACATAGCCAAACAGCAAATTGGCCGCAAACGGCGAGGGGATCTCGGTGGTCACCTCGAGCAACCGCACCGCGCCGTCATGCAACCGCTGCATCAGCGTCTGCAATGCGGACAGATCGTAAACGTCCTGCAGGCACTCGCGCGCGGTCTCGACGATCAGCGGAAAATCATCATGCTCCCGGGCAATCTCCAGCAATTGCCCGGCGCGCAGGCGCTGCTGCCAGAGCGGTGAGCGCTTGCCGGGACGGCGGCGCGGCAGCAGCAGGGCGCGCGCCGCGCATTCGCGAAAGCGGGCGATAAACAACGCCGACTGCCCCACCGCATCGGTCACGATTTGCGCCAGCGCATAGGGATCGAAAACAAACAGTTCCGCGCCGGGAAGGCGGCCGACGCTATCCGGTATGCGCACGATAATACCGTCGTCGCCGGCCACCACGGCGGGGTCGATGTTCATCCGCTGATGGATGCGCGCGGCGATCGCCAGCGCCCAGGGGGCATGCACGCGCTGGCCATAAGGAGAGTGCAGCATAACCCGCCAGTCGCCGCTCTCGTCGCGACAGCGCTCAATCACCAACGTCTGGTCGGTGGGCAGTACCGTGGTGGCCTCGCGTTGCTCCGCCACCAATGCCACCAGATTATTTATCGCGTTATCGTCCAGACCGGCGGCTTTCAGCCGCGCCGCCAGCGGGTGCCCCTCGGCAAGCGCCCCCCGCTGGCCCGCCGTCGCCGCCTCCGCCTCGCGCAGGAAGACGCCGATGGCTTCCCCCAGTTCCGCCGGGCGCCCGGCATTGTCGCCATGCCAGAACGGCAGGCGGGCGGAGCGGCCCGGCGCCGGGATGACCACCACCTGATCGTGGGTAATCTGCTGGATGCGCCAGGAGGTGGCGCCCAAGGTTATCACGTCGTTGACCCGCGACTCGTAGACCATCTCCTCGTCCAGCTCGCCGACCCGGCGCGCGCCGCTCTTTTCCTCGCCTTGCGGCAGGACGACGCTGTACATGCCGCGGTCCGGGATGGTGCCGCCGCTGATTACCGCCAATTGCTGGGCGCCAGGGCGGGCGGTGAGCACGCCGCTGGCGCGATCCCAGATAAGGCGCGGGCGAAATTCGCCAAACGCCTCAGACGGATAGCGGCCGGCCAGCATATCCAGGGTGGCGTCGAAGGCGCTGCGCGGCAAGGCGCGAAACGGATCCGCGCGCCGCACCCGCGCGTACCACGCCTCAATCTCCAGCGGTTCCATGGCCACCGCGGCAACGGTATGCTGCGCCAGCACATCCAGCGGGTTGCGCGGCGGCGCCACCGCTTCCAGACGCCCCGCCAGCATGCGCTCCACCGTCACGGTGGCGTCAATCAAATCGCGCCGGGTACGCGGATAAATCACGCCAGACGAAACGCCGCCCACCTGATGGCCGGCGCGCCCCACCCGCTGCAGCGCGCTTGCCACCGACGGCGGCACGCCAACCTGGATAACCTGATCCACCAGTCCCATATCGATGCCGAGCTCCAGGCTGGAGGTGGCGACCACGCAGCGCAATTCACCGGATTTAAGCGCGATTTCAATCTCGGCACGCTGCTCCTTCGACACCGACCCATGGTGGGAACGGGCAATGGCCGGCGTTTCGCCGGCGGCGCGCTTGCCGGTGCCGCCCGAGTTGGACAGGTAATGCGCGGCATCTTCCGTCGCGGGCGGTGAGGCGGCGCAGCGCGCGGCATAGCGCTCGTTGAGCCTGGCCGTCAGCTTCTCCGCCAGTCCGCGGGAATTGGTAAACACGATGGTGGAACGGCAGGCGAGGATTTGCTCGAGGATGCCGGCTTCCACATGCGGCCAAATCGAGCCGGCGCGTCCGGAAGCCTTCATCTCCGGGGAGGCATCGGCGTGCGGCGGTATTTCGGTCATGTCCTCCACCGGCACCGCGATGCGCACCTCGAGGGGCCGGGCAGCCGGCGGGTTTACCACGGTTACCGCCAGCGCGCCGCCCAGGAAACGGGCAATGCGCTCTACCGGACGCACCGTCGCCGACAGACCAATGCGCTGGGCGGGCGCGGGCAGCAGAGCGTCCAGCCGCTCAAGGCTTAGCGCCAGATGCGAACCGCGTTTGCCGCCGGCCACGGCATGGATCTCGTCGATAATCACCGTGGTCACGCCGCGCAGGGTGTCGCGCGCTTTGGAGGTCAACATCAGATACAGCGATTCGGGCGTGGTGATCAGGATATCCGGCGGTCGTCTTTGCAGACCGGCGCGTTCGGCGGCGGGCGTATCGCCGGTGCGCATGCCCACCGTCAGCGCCACCTCGGGATCGCCGCGCCGCCGGCGCCTGGCGCCGACGCCTTGCAGCGGCACGCTCAGGTTGCGTCGCACATCGGCGCCCAGCGCCTTGATGGGCGAGATGTAGATCACCCGGGTGGCGGTTTGGCGCGCGCGCGCGGGATCGCGTTCGCGCTCCTGGAACAAGCTGTCGATGGCGTGCAAAAAGGCCGCCAGCGTCTTGCCCGAACCGGTGGGCGCAATCACCAAGGTATGGTCGCCGGCGCCAATCGCCGCCCAGGCGGCCTGCTGCGCGGGAGTCGCCCCGGCGAACGCGGCGGCGAACCACTCGCGGGTGGCGGGGTGAAACCGGCTGAGGGGATCTGCGGGGGTCCGTTCCGGCTTCAGCATCGCGCAACAACGCCCGCGCGCTGGCGGCCGATGGCGCTATATCCGCCTGCCGGCGCCGGTCCGCGGCGGGCCAGGCCGGTTCCGATCGGGCCGGTTCCGATAAGGGTAAAACGTTTGTGCATGGGGCGGCGTTCCTTTCAATGTCCTGAGCGCCAATCGTCCCGCGCCCCGGCGTTCAGGCGACCGGCGATCGGCACTGATAAGCAGTCAATAACAGCTTAGCACTATTGCCGCCGGCGCGTGGTCCGCGATGGGGTTGTATACCAGCGCCAGCCTGCCGCCGCCCAGATGCGCCAGGTCGATTCCGCTGTTATTATTCGGCAGCGCCGTGGCGTCCGCCGGCGACCAGGTTCGGCCGTTGTCGATGGAGTCGCTGCGGCAAATCCGTCCCCGGGTACTGCGCATCAGCAGATGGATGTGGCCCTGGCGCGACTCCCATGCCGTTGGCTGAATCACGCCGTCCCATTGGAACACCCGCGCCAGGTCGTTTTCCCACAGGGCATTTTGCCCTAGACCCCGCCAAAACCCGTCCCGAGACATGTCACCCGCGTCGATATGCTCAAGCGGTACGGCTACGGATTGCCATTGTCCGCCCTGGTCTGCGCTGATATCGACAAAGGCGTCCCAGTGGCGTTGGTCCCACTTTATAAAACAGCCACAATCGCTCGTTTTGCCAGTGTAATACCGGATTCCAATGGGCCAATCCCGGTTTAGTGCTGGCGCAAATCACTGAGGAAACGCTGCGCGCGCGGATGTTTCGGCGCGGAGAAAAAGTCTTCCGGCGCCGCTTTTTCCAGGATGCTTCCCTGGTCCATAAACCAGATGGTATCGGCCACTTCGCGGGCAAAATTCATTTCGTGGGTCACGCACATCATGGTCATCCCTTCCTGCGCCAGCCCCCGCATCACATTCAGCACTTCCCCCACCATTTCCGGGTCAAGCGCGGACGTAGGCTCATCAAATAGCATCACCGGCGGTTTCATGGCCAGCGCACGGGCGATGGCCACCCGCTGCTGCTGACCGCCGGAAAGCTGGGCCGGATAGGCATTCGCCTTATGAGACAACCCTACCCGCTCCAGCAGCGCGCCGGCCTGCCCGCGCGCCTCGGCGCGTTTTAAGCCAAGCACCTTTACCGGTGATAGCATGATGTTTTCGATAACGGAAATATGGGGGAAGAGGTTAAAGCTCTGGAAGACAAAACCGATACGGGTGCGCAACTGGTTCAACCGGGTGCTGCTGCCATGGATATCGAGACCATCAAACAGGATCTGTCCCTGCTCAATGGGCTCCAGCCGGTTAACGGTGCGGATAAGCGTCGATTTCCCCGACCCCGACGGACCGCACACCACCACGACTTCACCACTCTTGATTTCCGCGCTCAGATCGGTAAGCGCCTGATAGTCGCCATACCATTTATTGACCTGGTTGAATATAATCATGGGCCTCATATCAATTCCTTCATAATGATGGTGTTTTGGTCGGTGGCGGCTATGTTCACGGTTTTCTCCCCGGTCTGGCGGTTGCTTTTACGCGTCACATGCCGTTCCAGCCGGTTAGCCAGCCAGTTGAGACAGAAGCCGAGCAGGTAATAAACCGCGGCAACGATGGCAAAAACCTGAAATGGTTTTGTAAGTAATTGATTATTAACTTGGTTAGCGGCAAAAGTCAGTTCCGGTACGTTAATAACGTAGCCCAGGGTGCTGTCTTTGATGATGGAGATAAGCTGGCTCACCAGGCTCGGCAGCGTATTGAACAGCGCCTGGGGCAGGATCACCAGTCGGAAGGTTTTGCCATAGCTCATCCCCAGCGCCCGCGAGGCTTCATACTGGCCGGCGGAGAGCGCCTGAATACCGCCCCGCACGATTTCCGCAATATAGGCGCTTTCGTATATCACCAGGGTGCAAAGCATGGTGGCAAAACCGCTGATATTATGGCCGAGCAGCAACGGCACGCAGAAATAGGTCCAAAATACCACCATTAACAACGGGATGCCGCGCAGCAGGTAGACCCAGCAGGCCGCCGGCCAGCTCAGCCAGCGAAACGGCGCGATCCTGGCCAGGCCCAGGACAATACCCAGCGGCAAGGCAAACGCCATCGCCAGCAGGGAGATGAGCAGTGTGCAGACGATCCCCCCCAGCGGTCCGTTAGGATACTGGCCCAGCAGCAGCAGCATCCAGTTATCATGCACTATGGTAATGATATCCAACATGGGTTCACCTCGCAGAGATGCGCTGGAAACGCCGCGCCAGCAGCGCGCCGATACCCATCAGTAGCAATGAAAAAAACAGATAGGCAACCGAGGCCGCCAGATAGGACTCAAAGGTACGAAACGTTTTGTTCTCGATATCGCGGCTGACGTAGGTCAACTCGGCCACGCCGATAACCATGGCCAGGCTGGTATTTTTAAACAGCAATACCGTATGGTTAAGCAGGGACGGCAGCGCATTACGCATGCCCTGTGGCAGGATCACCAGGCGCATGGCGCGCGCGTACCCCATCCCCAGCGCCCGCGCGGCTTCATTCTGGCCATCGGGAATGGCCCGCAGCCCGCTGCGGATATCCTCCGAAAAATAGGCGGCCTGGCATAGCCCCAGCGCGAACAGCGAGAATAAAAACTCGGCATTGAAATCATTGATCCACATCTGCAACGATTCCGGCAGTAACGTCGGGATGGCGAAGTACCACATCATCAGTTGCACCAGGGTCGGAACGTTACGGTGATAAGAAACATAAGCCGTTACCAGCATGACCGCCCAACGTCTGTGGGTAAGGCGGATGACCACCAGCAGCAGCGCCAGGCCCATCGCCAGCAGCCAGGCGGCCAACGCCAGTTCGAGAGTGACAATCGTGCCGTCGACGATCATTTGCCCATACCGGCCGGTAAAAACCGTCGTGAAATCGAGTGTCATCGTTTGTTCTCTCCTAAGCGGCTGGTCCGCGCTTATTGCACCGTTTCACCCGGCCGCATGGTGGATAAACCGCCGGGCACCTGCAGTGTGGGCGTAATTTCCATATGGCCGATATTGACCGCCGCCGGCGCCGCCAGGACAAACGCGACGGCATCAGCAATATCTATTGCCAGCGGCAGTTCAAAACCTTCGATAAAACGGCGGCGTCCTTCCGCCAGATCGCCCATGACCTTGCCAAAAATGTCCGTTGCCACACGTCCGGGACAGATCTCGGTAATACGCACCCGTTTGCCGTAGCAGTCCACACGCAGCTGGCGCGACAGGGCATGAACCCCCGCTTTGGTGGCATGATAAATGGAGTTGCCGTTAAAATTGTAAATGGCGGCAATGGACGTAATATTGATGACGTGGCCGCAATCACGGGCCATCATGCCCGGCACCAGCAGTCGGCACAGGTGCAGCACCGCCCGCAGGTTTACATCGACCTGGGTGTCCACGGCTTCCTCATCGGCGTCAAGAATGGAGCCGGGCCGGGAAACGCCGGCATTGTTCACCAGGATATCCACCTCGATTTCACGGCACAGGCGGGTCAGCGCCGCAAGGTCGCTCACATCAAGAACGTGGGCAATGCAGCCGGTACGGGCGGCCAGCGCGGCCAGCGGTTCCGCGCGCCGGGCCACGGCGTGGACGGTGATGCCCTCTTTGCACAGGCGCTCAACGATTGCCTCCCCCATCCCTGCCGACGCGCCGGTCACCAGCGCGGTCTTATAATCTGAAAATGGCATGTCCCCTCTCCTTTTTGCTTGCCGGCGCTATCGTTATCGCGCCGGCCCTGGTGTATTAATGACTCTATCCACTAAATGAAAACCGGTATAAGACATAAACTATGTGATGCGATAAAGGAGGCTTATAACAACCCGATTGGCGCGTGGTCGCGCACGGTGATGAGCTCATCGTCATAACCGACGCCGGCGCCGTGCCCGATTGCCAGGGTCTCGACGATGCCATCCACCGGACTGCGCACCGGCAAATAGACCAGCCCCACTTTAACCAGCGCCAGCAGATCCTGTTTTTTCACCGCCGCGCCGGGCGCGCTGAAAGGCTTACCGTCCGGTGGATAGTGGAGTAATACCGTGCCCGGCATGGGCGAACGCACAATCGTGACGGCCGTCGGCGGCGCAATCATGCTCGTGCGCAGGGGGGGATCGGCTTGCTGGACGGGGGTAAATTTCAGCCGCAGGCGATAATTGCCGCCGCTGATCTCAAGGCTGGCTAATCCCGACCGGCGCATCTTGTGCGCCATCTGACGTAGGGCCTTAAGCTCCAGACAACGATTTTGCATACCCTTCCATAACCGACGCACCGGTGCGATGCCACGCTAAACGATAAAACGACTGTAACCCGCGCGGGTGATTTTCCGGTAAGAGGGTTTCGCTTTGCGGCGATAAGGGATGCTTATTATCCCGCCAGCGCCAGCGGGCGGTTATCCACCGTGCGTTTGGCCATCAGCGACAGCAAAATGGCCTTCACGACTTCAGCGGGTTGCGACAGCGGCAGATGATCGGACATGCAAAATGACAGGGAAGCCTGGATATTGGGATTAACGATTTTGGCCATCCAGGCGGTTGAAGCCTGCAGCATGGCGCTGGCCGCCGATTCCGGCATAATGGTACAGCCCAGGCCGGCCGCCACCGCCGCATTGAGGGTGGTCTGCGATTCGATTTCACATTTGACGCGATAGCTTAGCCCCTGCTGGACAAAGGCGTCGTCCACCACTTTGCGCATGATATTGTAGATACGCGGCAGGAACAGCTCATAGCGGGCGACGCTCGACAGATCGATGTTTTTGACCGGTTCTCCGATATCGTGGGCGCAAACAAAATAAAGATCTTCTTTCATTAACGGCATAAAACGCAGGCCGTGGATATCGCGGCTGCCGTAAATCACCGCCATATCCATCCGGCCGTTCATGATCAGTTCGCTGAGGGTGGTGCCGAAATTCTCATTAAAATAAAGGACAATCCCGGGATGCTGGCGATGGACTTCCTCCATAAGTGGCAGCGCCAGCTGTTGCGCGGCGGTTCCCGGCGCCAGTCCCACCGAGACGTTGCCCGACAACGCCAGGCCGGCGCCGTTAATGGCGCTTTGCGCCTGATCGCATTGGCGCAGTATCGACTGCGCGTGGCTATAGAGTATTTTGCCGGCGACGGTGGGCGTCACGCCGCGTTTGGTGCGGATCAGCAGTTGCTGGTTCACCTCGCCCTCAAGGGTGGCGAGCTGCTGGCTGAGCGCCGGCTGGGCGATATGCAGGATATCGGCGGCTTGCGTCAGGCTGCCAACGTCAACAATTTTAATAAAATATTTCAGTCGTCGCAGATTCATGATGTGTTCCTCACAGCCTTAAGCTTGAGATAAATGCAAGATCAAGGCCATAAGAATTTATGCAACGCCGATGATGGCGTTATTATTAATTTAATCCTGATTATCAGTTAATTACAAAATAAAACCGCGCCTACCCCTGCGCTCCATGGTTTAATCCCGCCAGCCGGCGGCGCGAGATGCACCGTTTCGGTGCGTAACGCCGTTATTCTCTTACCCCGGCGCAATAATATGATTGCCATAACGTGCATTTTCTGGCGCCAGGTGTCGGAGCGGAAATATCGGTCATCAGATATCCTGTGGACGAACAACTTTCGGTTTACGATTATCGCTAACCGTCATCGTTATAAGCCGCAATCAGGAACAAAGAACCGAAAATAGTTAAGTTATTGGATTTATTCGATAACACTCTTTATCGGTATAATGATCAAACAGTAATATGATCGAGGCGCAAAAAACCAACACATTTTCACCCGGTGGCGATTCCCTTCGCTTATGAAGCGGCGTCATGGGGATCAATAGCCTGTGGCCGGCCAATGATGTTTATAACTATTGTTTTGTGTTATGCCTCCACAACAAAGCGCTATTAGCGCGTTGACGCCCTTCGCTTTTATCCTAATCCCGACCGCAAGTCACTCCATGGACTTGATTATCTGACTTCTGCCGATGCGCATCACCTGACGCCGGGTGTTCGCGCGCCGTCATTCTTGTCGCCGCCGACCTTTGGAATCCCCGGATCATGCCTGATATAGCCGATCGCCTGAAAAATGTTGCCGTTTCCGCTTCCGTAGCCATGACACAGAAGGCGCGGGACCTTGCCGCCCAGGGCGTGCGCGTGGTCGGTTTATCGACCGGCGAACCCGATTTCCCGACGCCGGAACACGCTATCGAGGCGGCCTATGCCGCAGCCCGCGCCGGGGATACGCGTTATCCCCCCACCGACGGCACCCCCGCGCTGCGGGCCGCTATTGCGCGCAAATTTAAACGCGATAACCAGCTTGAATATGATGTCTGTCAGATCATTACCGCCGGTGGCGCCAAACAGATTATTTTTAACGCCATGCTGGCGACCATTAATCCGGGCGACGAGGTGATCATTCCCACCCCGTCGTGGATAAGCTATGCCGATATTGTAAAATTCGCCGGCGGTATCCCGGTACCGGTTCTGTGTCCCCAAAGCAACGGGTTTAAGCCTTACCCCGCCGATTTGGCCGCCGCCATTACGCCCAAAACAAAATGGCTGCTGCTTAACTATCCCGGCAACCCTACCGGTTCCGTTGCCACGCGCGCGGACCTGCTGGCTATTGCACAGGTAATGCTGCGTTATCCCGGGATCTGGATATTGACTGACGATATCTACGAACATCTGATTTATGATGGCGTGACGTTTTACACTATCGCACAGGTGGAACCGCGGCTTTACGACCGGGTACTCACCGTGAATGGCGTATCCAAAGCCTACTCGATGACCGGCTGGCGTCTCGGCTTCTGCGGTGGCCCGCAGGACCTGATTAACGCGATGAGCAACGTCAATACCCAGAACAGCGGCGGGGTCTGTACCCTGACCCAGGCGGCGGCGGTGGCGGTGCTGGAGGGGCCACAGGATCTGCTGCGGGAACGGGCGGAGATTTATCGCCAGCGCCGCGATTACGTGCTGGAGCGTCTGGCCGCGGTTAACGGCCTGAGCTGCCATAAACCGCAGGGCGCATTTTATCTGTTTATCAATATCGCCGCGTTTATCGGCAAGACCACGCGCAACGGACGGCGGATTACCAGCGACGCCGATTTTGTGCTGGCACTGATCGAGGAACACCATGTGGTGACCGTACAGGGCGCGGCATATGGCATAAGCCCGTTTTTTCGTCTGTCTTACGCCACCAGTATGGCAATGCTGCAAGAAGGCTGCGATCGCATCGCCGCTTTCTGCCGGGGAATCCACTAACCGGGGACAGGCCATGCCAGAAGCGGGACAGCGCGTCATCAGGGTTTCCGGGGCGGCGCGCGGCCTTGGGTTTTATATCACCGCGCGTTTGCTGAAATCGGGCTTTGGCGCATTTTGCCGGCTGCAAACGAGGCGCTATGCCAACACCTCGGCTGCCGGGGCGACAGCGGCGCCATTCGCCTCGATTTCGCTGCGCACGATGCGGGCCAGCCCGAGGGATCCCGGCGTATCGCTGTGGATCAGGATGGACCTGGCCCTGACCGGGATCACCGGCCCGTCAAGGGTCGCCACGGTGCCGGACAATAAAAACTGGCGCACCCTGGCGCGCACCGCCGCCTCGTCGGTAATCACCGCGCCGGCGATCCCGCGCGCTACCAGCTGACCCCGCGGATCGTAAGCGCGATCGGCAAGAAACAGCGTGATGGATTGCATCCCGCAGGCTTTTGCCGCAAGCTCAATAGGCGTATCCGGCTGGGAAAAGATGATCAGCTGAGGGTCGACGCTTTTTATCGCCCGCATCACCAGCAGCGCCAGCGATTCATCCGCGTTAATCTGGTTGCCCATGGCCGCATGGAAGCTGACGTGCGCCACCACCGCCCCTTCCGCTTTGGCAATGGCGCTGAGCGCCCCGAGCTGGTAGAGCACCTGCTGGCGAATCTGCTGCGCGCTAAAGGGCAGCGCCTTGCGGCCAAACCCCTGGCGATCGGGGAAGCCGGGATGGGCGCCAATCCCCACGCCGTTCGCTTTGGCCAAACGCACCATACGCGTCATAATATCCGGGTCGCCGGCATGGAACCCGCAGGCGATATTGGCCGATGATACCACCCGCATCAATGCGTCATCGTCGCAGAGTTGATAAACGCCAAACCCTTCGCCCATGTCGGAATTCACATCTATCTTCATAGTCATTACCCGCTTTATGAGAAATCATTACCGGCCAATGGCGACCTTTATCTGCGGACATACGGCGCGCAGCTGATTCAAATAGGCGTCGATTTCCACCGCCACGGCGATGGCCTCACGGACGTCGCTCGGCACCAATTGGATGTTTTTACCGGGCAATGTCTGGCCCAGCCGCCATAAATCTTCTTCAATAATACCGGCGATTTTTGGATATCCTCCCGCCGTATTGGCATCGCTGAGCTGAATGATGGGCTCGCCGGCGGGCGGCACCTGAACCACGCCCGGCATCAAGCCATAGGAACGCATCTCCACCGCTTTCGACGGATGGAGCGGCTGGCCCGAGAGCCGGTAGCCGGTGCGGTTGCTGTGCGTCGATACGGTCCAATGCTGCGACCAGAACCGTTTGGCATCCGCCGCGAAGAGTTCATATTCCCCGGAGGGGATCGCGCGCAGCTGAATCACGCCATCCGGCGTTTGGGGAAAGACCCCGCCCAGCGCCACCGACGGCGGCGCGATGCCCAATCCCTCCGGGGGCAGCGGCGGACATGCCGTCGCCCCGGGAGACAGGCGGTCGCCTTTTTTCAGCGGCCGTCCTTCCAGGCCGCCAAAGCCGCCGCGCAGTGCGGTACTGCGCGAGCCCATGACCACGGGGACATCAATACCGCCGGCCACGCAAAGGTAACCCCGGGCGCCCTGACGGGGAAATCGCAGCTCCAGTTGCTGACCGGCTCGTACCGGGCAGCCCCACCAGGGCGGCAGATCCACGCCGTCGAGTTGCGCGCGGCAATCCGCGCCGACCACCGCGATACTGGTCGCGGCCAGAAATCGCACCCGAAAAGGAAACAGCTGGATTTCAATACCGGCCGCGTTCTCATCATTGCCGAGCAGAATATTGCCGGCGCGCAGCGCCAGCGAATCCATCGCTCCGCTGACCGACACGCCGATATGGCGAAATCCGGTGCGCCCGAGATCCTGCACCGTGTTAAGCGGCCCGGTAGCCATCACCTCAATCACAGTTCAATCCTCGCCGGCAGGAACCGCACGCTATCGCCCGGCGCCATCAGGGCCGGTTCAGCGGCGCCGGCGTCGAATACCGTTATGTCGGCAAAGCCGATGGCATTCCAGCCGTTTGGCCCGTTTAACGCCGACACGCCGGTCTGCGCGCCGCCAATGGTCACGGTGCCCTTGAGCATATGCAGCGAAGGGACGCGCTTGCGCGGGGTGGCAATAGCCCGATCCAGGCCGTGCAGATAAGCAAATCCCGGCGCGCTGCCCAAGGCGAACACCGTATAATCCCCCTGGTAATGACGACGGATCACCTCCGCCGCCGGCAATCCGCTATGCCGGCAAACAGTGTCCAGATCGATCGCCTGTTTCCCGCCATAGACCACCGGTATCTCAATCAATTTGCCCACCGGGCTGACCGCCAGCGCCTGCTCCCATAGCTGATGCAGCAGGGCATACACCAGGTCGCTGTCAGGCTGGGTCTGGCGAAACAGCACCAGCAGATTGGTTACCCCCGGAATCACCGATTCCACCTCGTCCCGGCGGCCCAGGGCGGCCGCCAACGCCCAGATACGCCGCTGGGCGGGTAAAGCGAAATCACCCGGGGCTTCAATCAGCCAGGCGCGGCTGCCGATGGTGGATATTTTTACCTTTTCGTCCTGCCCGGCGAGGAGAAAAGCGGTACGCGCGGCGGTTCCCCGGGAAAGCATGTCCATCAATTATTCCAGTGGTTCGAACTTCAGGCTGGATAAGGGCTGGACTTTCTCTTCACGCACCATGTGATATTCGGTGCCGGGGCCAATCCATTTATTCCAGATGGCGTCGATGGTTCCCTGATCTTCCATCGCTTTCAGCCCGGCGTTAACCTGTGCCAGTAACGCCGGTTCGTCTTTTTTCATGCCCACCCCAATCGGTTCCAGGGCCATCGGCTCCTTGATCATGGCCAGTTCAACGCCATCTTTTTTCGCCTGCGAGATCAATTTAATGCCGGTCATGGTATTGGTGACGAAACCGACCGCTTTATTCTGTTCGAGAGCAAGGAAAGCGGAGGCGGTATCCTGGAAGGTCAGGGCTTTGGCGCCGGCCAGATAAATCGACTGTTCCGAGGTGCTGCCCTTGGTGGCGCTGATGCGTTTGCCTTTAAAATCAGCGCGGGTTTTATCCTCGTTGACCTTTTTCACCACCAGCATCTCTTTGGCCACATAATAGGGATCGCTGAATTGAATCTGGTTACCGCGGGTCTTGGTATAGGCCAGGTTGGCGATCAACACATCCGCGCGCCCGGTGGCGATAATCGCGATGCGGGCCTCCACCGAGGTCGGCACCAGTTCAACCGGCAGCCCCATCTGTTTGGCCAGCGCCGCGCATAAGTCCACGTCCATCCCCACCAATTGACGGGTAGTGGGATCCGGCGCAGAGAACGGCGGAACGTCGGAATAGACCGCGCATTTCAGCTGGCCGCGCGCCTGGATCTCGGCAAGTTCATCCGCTTTAGCGGAAGCGTGCGCCATCAGCAGCGACATGGATAGCACAGCGCAAGGCAGTAACGTCAACTTCATCAGCATTTCCCCGACATTTCAATTAAGAGCCTGTCTACCGGCGGTACCCCCAGCGTATCCGTTACGCGCGGAAGATGAGTTAAACAATGGAAAATCAGAGGGATAATCGTGAATGCCTCGCCATTGCCTCTCAGTAAACCCACTATATAAGCAACCATCGGCCTTGTATAAGAGGGAAACATTGTGTGGTGATATGCAATATGTATGACCAGAGGGTGGGCGCGTATCGCGGGTATAAGGAAAAAGTATCCAGGCAGAGCAAAATTATCTTAACCGCAACGCGGGTTACCCCTCTATGGTAGGCATGATTTCCCGATGGGCGGGTGGTTAAGTGACAGAGTGAATATCAGTGATGGATGCAAAGACGGGCGTATTACTGAAATTAATGTCGGCCTTGTGCGCAACATTAATGCTTGCCTGCGTTAAAGGATTGCAGGGCCTGATTCCCACCGGGGAGGTGATATTTTTCCGCTCGTTCGTGGCGCTGTTCCTGTTACTCGTCTGGCTGAAGTTTCAGGGCAATATTCTCGAGCTGATTAAAACAAAGAATATTTTCGGCCATCTCATCCGCGGGTTTTCCGGTACCGGCGGCATGTACTTCAACTATCTGGCGCTGGTGTCTATCTCCCTGGCCGATGCCACCGCCATCAGCTATGCGGCGCCGTTGTTTACCGTCGTCATGGCCGCGATGTTGTTAAAAGAAAGCGTGCGCGTCTCCCGCTGGCTGGCGGTCATCATCGGCTTTGCCGGCATTATGGTCATGATGTCCGCCTATTTGGGCACCGGCGGCTCAACCCCGATTATCGGCGTGCTCTTCGCCCTACTGGCGGCGCTGTGCTCGGCCACCTCCTCAGTGCAGATCCGTTTTCTTAACGGTATCGAAAAACCCGGCGCCATTGTGTTCTATTTTTCCCTGATGACCACGTTTATCGGCCTGGCTACCCTGTTCTTTGACTGGCGGACGCCGGATGGCGGTCAGTTGCTGCTGTTGACCGGCTGCGGACTGTTTGGCGGCATGGCGCAGATCCTGATGACGCTGAGTTTGCGCCATGCGGATGCGTCGCTGCTGGCGCCATTTGATTACACCACCCTGGTCTGGTCAATGCTGATTGGTTATTTCTGCCTGGGCAGTACGCCCGGCGCCGCCACCCTGTTCGGCTCCGCCATCATCGCCGGCGCCGGTATTTTTGCCGTCTGGGGTGAAAGGCGCCGGGCGCAAACCGCCCGAACCTCAACGAGATAGCGGCGGCCGGACGTCCAGGCTCACCGCGCCCGATGTTCTTCGCCCCGCCCCGCCGGCCCCCCGTATGGCTGCCATGCCGTTAACCTGCGCCGCCCGCGGGGACTTATAAGCGCTGATTATCACAACATACCGCATGAATATTTTTGTGTTGCCCCGCATGCCGTTAGTCTGGGTTCACCGACCCTCTTCTGGATTACGCCGCCATGCATGACCTCCCCACCATCAGCTGTCTGGGCACCAGCGCCCTGCTGTTTGATCCCGGCGGCGCGCTGACGCTGTCGCAGCAACAGCGGATCTGGGCGCTGGGCCGGGCCGCGTCGGCATGGCCGGAGATTGGCGAAGCGGTGCCCTGCCTGAATAACCTGCTGCTGTATTTTGCCAGCACGCCGCCCCGCACCCTCGCCGGCCTGCGCGAACGCTTGCTGGACGAATGGCGCAAAGAGGAAAGGCTGTGCCTGGAGGGTAAGGTGGTGGATCTGCGGGTGGACTATGGTGGCGAATTCGGGCCGCGCATGGAGCATGTGTGTGAACATGCCGGCCTGAGCATCGACGCGGTGGTGGAACTGCATACCTCGGCGCTTTATACGGTATTCGGCCTGGGCAGCCATCCGGGGCATTGCTACCTGGAAGGACTTGACCCGCGTCTCGCGACGCCGCGGCGCAAAGTGCCCATCCTGAACAATCCCATGGGATCCGTTGCCATCGGCGGGCTCCAGACCAGCGTGTCGGCGTCCGCCGGACCGACCGGCTGGAACCAGATTGGCCTTACCCGGATGACCTTTTTTGATTCCGCCCGCACGCCGCCCGCGGTCATGGCCCCGGGGGATAAGATCCGCTTCTGTCCGGACAAGGTGATTCGATGATCGAAATACTTTCCGATAGCCGCCTTGCCAGCGTGCAGGATCTTGGCCGTTTCGGCCATTTGCGTCACGGCGTCGGCATGTCCGGCGCCATGGATATCCCGGCCCTGAGCGCGGGCAATTTGATGCTGGGCAACGACCCGGGTGCCGCCGGGATCGAAATCCCGTTGTTTCCGCTGCGGCTGTGTTTTCACCGGCCTTGTACCTTTGCCCTGACCGGCGCCGATACCGACGCGACGCTGGACGATGCGCCGCTGCTGCCCTGGTGGACCGCACGGGCCGCCGCCGGACAAACGCTGACGTTGAAACGCCCCCTGTGCGGCGTCCGGGCGTACCTGACCGTCGCCGGCGGCATACGGGTCGCGGACGTACTGGGTTCACGCAGCACGCAACTGCGCGGCGGATTCGGCGGCATGGCGGGACGGATGCTGCAAAAAGGCGATCTTCTGCCGCTGGCGGACAACGCCGACGCCGGGCCGGGCGGTTTCGGCATCCTGTCGCCGCTCAGCTGCCTGCCGTTGACGCGGGAAGGAGACCCGGCGGTGCGCGTCATCCCGGCGGCTGAATATCCGCTGTTTCGCCAAATATGCCGCGACGCTTTCTGGGCTGAACCCTGGAAGATCACCTCGCAGAGCAATAGATACGGCTATCGTCTGGAGGGTACGCCGCTGCTGCCAGAACAGCCGTTGGAAATGCGCTCTCATGGTATCGTGCCCGGCGTGATACAGGTGCCTCACGGCGGCCAGCCTATTATCCAGATGCGGGATGCCCAGCCGATGGGAGGATATCCCAAATTCGGCGCGGTGATTGAGGCGGATATCTGGCGGCTCGGTCAAATCCCGATCGGCAAGCGGGTGCGCTTTATTGAAGCAGATTATGAACAGGGCGTTGCCGCGCTCGACGAGCTTGATGGCTATTTAACACGGGTGCGCGACATGGTCGCGATTCAACGGTTGTCCTGCGCCGTGACCTCATTTGACTAGGAGTGTTCCATGCTGGAAGTAGATATCAATGCCGATCTCGGCGAGGGTTTCGGTCCCTGGAAAATGGGGGAGGACGAGCAGTTAATGGCACTGATTTCCTCGGCTAATATTGCCTGCGGTTTTCACGCCGGCGACCCGACGATTATGCGCGACACCCTCTCCCGGGCCAAAGCGCTGGGTATTGACGCCGGCGCCCATGTCGGGTTTCCCGATTTGGTGGGTTTCGGCCGCCGGCGCATGGCCATCGACCCGCAGGCCTTATGCGATCTGGTGCTGTATCAGCTAGCCGCCATTTCCGGCCTGGCCGATATGATAGGCCATCCCATCAAGCTGATGAGCTTTCACGGCGCGCTGGGCAATATGGTTGCCGAGGACGCGGCGCTGGCGACCCCGCTGGTGGCCGCCGTGGCCGCGTTTAACCCGGCGCTTATCATTAAGTCATCCATCAGTCCCTGCATCCGCGATGCGGCGGAAAAATGCGGCGGCATACGGGTCGAGACGGTATTTCACGCCGATCGCGCCTACGATGCCGAAGGCCTGCTGGTATCAAGGAAGCTTCCCGACGCGGTGATCCACGATCGGCAGCGGGTGATGCGGCGCGTCAGTCAATTTCTGCGCACCGGCACCGCCACCACCATCGCCGGCAATGAAATCGCCATTCCCGCCCGCTCGATACTCGTGCATGGCGACAACGCCGGCGCGGTGGAGCTGGCCCGCGCAATCAGGGCGGAAGTGGAACGTCTCGGCGGCAAGGTTCTGCCCTTGTCCAAATTATCATCCATTTGCCAACCAGAGAGATAACCATGCGTTTAGCTACCGTTGCCGCCCTGATTTTAATCACTACCGCCGCCCCGCTGCTTGCCCGTGCCGATCAGCTGGATACCCTTCTCGCCAATAAAAAAATGATCTGCGGCGTGCAGGCCAGCACGCCGCCGTTCGGCTTTCCGGATCCCAACACCCGTTTGCAGGTGGGTCACGACGTAGACCTATGCCATGCCATTGCCGATAAGCTGGGTGTCGCGGTGGATATCAAGCCGGTTTCCACCGAGGCCAAGGTCCCTGAAATCAAGCTGGGCCACGTGGATATCGGTATTATGAACCTGGCTTATACCCGCTCGCGCGGCGAGCAGATCCAGTTTAGCGATCCCTACTACATTACCCGCGAAATGCTGGTGGTGCTGGCGGAAAACGGCGCGAAGAGCCTGAAGGATTTTAAAGGCAAAAGAATCGGTTCGAGCAAGGGCTCGACCTCCGAACTGGCTACCCGTCTACAGGGCGCGGTCCCGGTGACGTTTCAGGATGCGGGTTCGGCCTATCTGGCGACGATACAGCGCAAAACCGTGGGTTTCGTCAATAACGAGATGACGGCCAAGCAATTCGTGCTGCATGCCGCCGACAGCGGGGTCAAGCTGGCGATGATCCCGCAGCCCATGGCGCTGGAACCGGTGAGCGTGGGCATGCGCAAGGGTGAAACCAGAATGTATGAAAAAATAAACAGCATTCTGGCCGAACTGGAGAGCGAGGGAAAGCTCGACGCGATTTGGAATAAATGGATCGGCCCGGGCACCCTTTATGATATGCCGCGTAAAGATAAAGTTCAGCAAATGACGGCGATTAATTTCGAGCCATTACCCTGAGCCGGATAAATATATCCGCTGATGCAGTTACATAATCCTGCAGGCGCTGTATTAATGCTCGCATTACGTCTTTTCAATAAATAACCCATGGTTATTTATTGAGGCAATATTTGCGCCATTCCGTTTGTTATTTAGATAATAAATGCATTTATCTTGCTGTCAATACGGACTTGGCAATCGCGCCGGCAGTGTATTGCAACAATATAGGGTCCCCGTTAGATTAATTTAAAGGATGTATTCATGATAAAAGAAAATGACAAATTATTATCCTGGTCGGCGGGTTCTGTCGGTTGGATAATATTCAACGATCCTGGCAAACACAATGCCATTTCAATGGACATGGCGCGCGCGGTGCCCGGTATGGTCAATGCGTTCGAGCGCGATAAAAACATTCGCGTCATTATCGTGCGCGGCGCGGGAGAGCGGGCCTTTGCCGCCGGCTCCAATATTTCATCCTTTGGCGATGTGCGTGGCAATGCCGCGCAAAACCATGAATATCATCTCATCAACGAAGCCGCCTATAACGCCATTTATTATTGCGCCAAACCGACCATTGCCATGATTCACGGTTATTGCATCGGCGGCGGCCTGGATTTCGCCACCAGCTGCGATATTCGCCTGTGCGCGGAAAATGCCGTCTTTGCTATTCCGGCCGTGCGCCTGGGATTAGGTTACGGCTATGAAGGCCAGATACGCATGAATCGCATTGTCGGACCAACCCGCGGCCGGGATATTTTCTTTACCGGCCGCCATTATAGCGCCGGCGAAGCGCTGGCCATGGGACTGGTGCACGACGTTGTCGCGGCGGAACGCCTCAAAGAGCGGGTGACGGAATATGCGCTGCAGGTGGCGCAAAACGCGCCTATGACGCTGGCGGCGCTCAAACGCGGTTTTATCGAACTCGAACGGGACGAAAGCGTACGTGATTTAGCCGCGGCGCAATCCTTGATCGATGCCTGTTTCCAGAGCGAAGACTACAAAGAAGGGTGCGGCGCCTTTGCTGAAAAACGCCTGCCGCGCTTTAAGGGAGAATGACGCATGGAAAACGCTACGCCCCGTCGCGGCCCGCTGGCCGCCATTAAAGTGCTGGACCTGACGCGGGTCCGGGCCGGTCCCGCCTGTGTGCGGCAATTCGCCGATTGGGGGGCCGATGTCATTAAAATCGAAAGTCCGGATTATATGGAGGTCAGCGACGGTTGGGGCGGCCTGCGCGACGGACCCGATTTTCAGAACCTGCACCGCAACAAACGGTCGCTGACCATCAATTTAAAAGATCCCGACGGCCTGGCGATATTTTATAAACTGGTGGCCGAAGCGGATGTGGTGGCGGAGAATTTCCGGCCCGACGTGAAGTTCCGCCTCGGCATTGATTACCAGACCTTGCGGGACATTAATCCCCGCATCGTCTACGCCAGTATTTCCGGCTTCGGCCAGGATGGCCCTTATGCCAAACGTCCCGGTTTTGACCATATCGTCCAGGGCATGGCCGGTCTGATGTCGGTCAACGGCGATCCCGGCCATGGGCCGATGCGGGCCGGTTTCGCGGTGGCCGACGTCGGCGCGGGCATGTATTGCGCCATGGCGGTCATGACCGCGCTGCTGGAGCGGCAAACCTCGGGCAAAGGCCAGTGGGTCGAGGTTTCGCTGCTGCAAACCATGATAGCCATGCTGGATTTCCAGGCGGCGCGCTGGCTATTTTTGCAAGAGATCCCCGGACAGACCGGCAATGATCATCCCACCTCCATCCCTACCGGCGTTTACCCCACCGCCGACGGTTATATCAATATCGCGGCGGGAGAGCAGGCCATGTACCGCCGGCTGTGCATCGCATTGGAAAGACCGGACCTGATAGACCACGCCGACTACGCCACCGAGGAACTGCGTTCCCATAATCGCCATGGGCTGAACGACGTGCTGTCGGTGATCATTCGCACCCGCGCCAGCGCCGAGTGGATCCGCATCTTTGAACAAGGCTCGGTGGCCGCGGGCCCGATCAACCGGATAAACGAGGTTTTCGCCGACCCGCAGGTCAGGCATCTGGACGTCGCCCGGCCGCTGAAACATCCGCGGCTGGGCGATATCGAGGTGGTCGGCCAGCCGTTTTCCCTCAGCCGCACGCCCAGCGAACTGCGCACCGCGGCGCCGGATCGGGGGGAGCATACCCATGAAATCCTGCGGGATTTAGGGTATCTGCCCGGACACATCGAGGCGTTGCGGGCCAAAGGCGTGGTCTGATTTCACTGTTGACGGCGGGACAGCACCGCCGGTCGGTTTATGCCGTATCCCATTATTTTCATTACCGTCCAAGTCCGAGGAGACTGCCATGACGACATCCCGTGCCGCACAGCGCATTCAGCGCATCAAACAATCCCCGAGCGGCGCCGCGGCGGATCGCGCGCTGGAACTCAAGCGCCAGGGTAAACCCATTATCAGCCTGGTGGTCGGCGAGCCGGACTTCGATACCCCGGCGCATATCCGGCAGGCGGCCTGGGAAGCCATGGAGCGCGGGGACACCCGTTATACCCATAACTCCGGCACTCCCGCCCTGCGCCAGGCCATCGCCGGCAAACTGCTGCGGGAAAACGGCGTTTCCTACGCGCTTAACGAGATTATTGTGACCCATGGCGCCAAGAGCGCCGTCTATCTGGCCCTCGCCGCCACGCTGGACCCCGGCGATGAAGTGATCATTCCGGCCCCTTATTGGGTGTCCTATCCGGATATGGTCTTGCTCTGCGAGGGAAAACCGGTGATTGTCCCCTGCCCGGAAACGGTGGGGTTTAAACTCACGCCGGAGAGCCTGGAGGATGCGATTACGTCGCGGACCCGCTGGCTGTTGATCAATTCGCCGAGTAATCCCACCGGCGCCAGCTACACCGCCGCCGAGTACCGTGCGCTGGCGCAAGTGCTGTTGCGCCATCCCGGGGTGATGGTCATGACCGATGAAATCTATGAGCATATCCGTTATGGCGACCAGGATAATCCCAATATCGTCGCCATTGAGCCACGTTTGCGGGACAGGACCCTGATTGTCAACGGCGTGTCGAAAAGTTATGCCATGACCGGCTGGCGCATTGGTTTTATTGCCGGGCCGGCCGATCTGATCCAGGCCGTGTCGATATTAAAGTCCCAGGCGGCCGGCACCACCTGTTCGATAAGCCAGGCGGCGGCGGTGGCCGCCTATGAAGGCGATCAATCCGTACTTGCGCTGCAGCGGGATATCTATCGCCAGCGCCGCGACACGGCGCTGGCGCTGATAAACGCCGTCGATGGCCTATCCTGCCTGCCGCCGGCCGGGGCGTTTTATCTGTATATAAACTGCGCCGGCATCCTCGGCAGGCGCACCGGGGACGGCGCGACGCTTGCCACCGACAACGACGTGGTGCTTTATCTGCTGGAAAACGCCGGCGTCGCCCTGGTGTCCGGCTCAGCCTACGGCCTGTCGCCGTACTTCAGGGCATCCATCGCCACCTCGCTTGAGAATATCGAAACCGGCATCGCGCGCATTGCGGCGGCGCTCGCCAGGCTACTACAATAACGGAAAGCCGATCATGACACTGCCAGCAGTCAACACAACGTCGATCATAGGCCGGCAGCCCGATTTCCGGGCTTCGCTGTTCGCGATGCTCGGCATCTCCCTGGTCATGCTGCTGTCGTCTCTCGAACAGACCATCGTGGGCAACGCGTTGCCGAGTATTGTCAACGATCTTGACGATTTCGGGCTTTACGCCTGGGTCGCCACCAGCTATCTCCTGGCCAGCATGGTATCAATACCGATTATCGGCCGGTTAGGCGATTATTACGGACGCAAACCGTTCGTTCTGGCGGCGACGATAATCTTCACGCTGGGTTCGGTATGGTGCGGCCTGTCCGCCACCATGCTGGAACTGGTGATTGCGCGCGGGCTGCAGGGCATCGGCGGCGGGATGGTGATCGGCAGCGCGTTCGCCTGTATTCCCGAGCTGTTCCCGGATACCCGCCGCCGGTTACGCTGGCAGATCGTCCTGAGCGTGGTATCAAGCGTGGCCAATGCCCTTGGACCGGCGCTGGGCGGCTATATCAGCACCCACTACGGCTGGCGCTTCGTGTTTTATCTGAACGTGCCGCTGGGGGTCATCGCACTGCTTTTCGCCTGGCGCTATTTGCCCTATTTCCCGCCGCAGTCCAGGGGATCGCCGCACGTTGACTGGCCCGGCGCGCTGCTGGTGGCGTCCAGCCTGATCTCACTGCAATTGTTCGTGGAATGGTTACCCCAGGGTAATAACCGGCTAAGCCTGGCGCTGTTAACGGTATTGTTGCTCTGCGCGACAGGGCTGCTGCGCTGGGAGCGGCGCGCCGTCGACCCGCTCCTGCCCGGCGCGCTGTTCGCGCATCCCGCGCTGCGCGCGCTTTACTGGCTGGCGCTGCTGGTGGGCGGCGTCATGTTTTCCCTGCTTATCTATCTGCCCTTGCTGTTCCAGGGCGGATACGGTTTCAGCCCCGCCGACGCCGGCCTGCTGATCACCCCGCTGGCGTTATGCATGACGCTGGGCGCTATCGTCAACGGCCGTCTCGTGACCCGCATCGCCAACCCGTCGCTATTGCCCTTTATCGGCGTCAGCCTGCTGCTGATTGCCAGCACCGGTTTTGCGCTGGCGGGGACGCGCGCCGGTTTCGCCACGCTGTTAACGCTCACCATCATCGCCGGCTGCGGCCTGGGCTTTACCCTGATCAACCTGACCCTGTTTACCCAGACCCTGGCGCGGCGGGAGCATATGGGCATCGCCACCGCGATGCAAAAATCGTTGCGCCTGGTGGGCGCGTTAATCACCACGGCGATCGTCGGTTCGATGATCAAATGGCTTTATCATTACAATGTCCTGCGCCTGTTTACCGCAATGGGCCAGTCCGGGCAGGCGTTTCGTTACGCCGATCCCCAGGTATTGACCCATGCGCCGCACAGCGCGGACGCGGCGCTGCAAACGTTATTGCCCATCGCGCGCATGGCGCTGATGCAAGCCATCGCGGTGAGCCTGGGGGTGGTGGTGGTACTGGCGCTGGCGGCGCTGGTGCTTATCCACCGTCTGCCGTTTATTGCCTTGACCCCCGAGGAAAACGATGTTCAACGTCCCGGAACATAAGGACCGGTCTTTCCCTTTACGCGCGGCGCGCGTCTTTCACCGATAACCGGAGTTGCCATGATATACAGTTTAGGCCCCTATAAGGTTGAAGCCGACCCTGACAGCTGGGTCGCCCCCACGGCGGTGGTGGTCGGCCGGGTACGGCTGGCGGCCGGCGCCAGCGTCTGGTTCAATGCCGTGGTACGGGGCGATAATGACGACATTACCATCGGTCCCGGCAGTAATGTCCAGGATGGCGCGGTACTGCATGCCGACCCCGGCTCGCCGCTGACCCTGGGTCGCGGCGTAACGGTCGGTCACCAGGCCATGCTGCACGGCTGCGAGATAGGCGACTACAGCCTGATCGGTATCAATGCGGTGATACTCAATGGCGCCAGGATTGGCAGGCATTGCCTGATCGGCGCGAATACCCTGATAACCGAGGGAAAAGTAATCCCCGATTATTCGCTGGTGGTCGGTTCACCGGCGCGCGTGCTACGCCAGCTAAGCGGGGAGCAGCAGCAGGCGCTTGCCGCGACCGCGGCCAATTATGTCGATAATGCCAGGCGCTACAAGGCATTATTGACCGAACTGTCCTGAAGGATCCGGTCACTGCTCCCGGGTCGCGGGAGCATGTACGCCGGCGACGTCGCCTTTTCCGCGCCGCTTGCGTTCGATACGCCGCTCAAGCCGGTTGGCGACCTCGGTTAAACCGTAGCACAGTACATAATAGGTTATGGCCAGAATGGCGAACACCTGGAACGGTTTGGTTAACAGCTGGTTGTTGACCTGATTGGCGGCAAACGTCATTTCCTGCAAATTGATGATATACCCCAGCGTCGTTTCCTTGATGATGGCGATAAACTGGCTGACGATACTGGGCAGGGAATTATACAGCGCCTGGGGCAGGATCACGTACAGGGTGGTGCGCAGATACCCCATGCCGAGGGCGCGGGCGGCTTCGATCTGGCCGGTTTGCAGCGCCTGTATGCCGCCGCGCACCACCTCGCACAGATACGCGCTTTGATACACCACCAGGGTGCACAGCATGGTGGTGAACGCGCCGATATTGCCGCCGATAAGCAGCGGCACCAGGAAATAAACCCAGAAGATCACCATGATAAGCGGAATGCCGCGCACGATATAGACCCACAGGGTGATGGGATAACGAATGCACTTAAAGGGCGAAATGCGCCCTACCGCCATCACCAGGCTGAGCGGAAAGGCAATCGCCAGCGCGGCGACGGACAGGATCAAGGTGCAGGCCAGCCCCCCCAGCGGGCCGTTGGGATATTGCCCGACCAGAAAGAGTTCCCAATTATTGCGCACGATAACAAGCAAATCGAACATAGTGTATTATCTCGCGTTTTCAGCACTGAAATGCCGGGCGATCAGTGCCCCGGCGCCCATCAGCGTCAGTGAAAAGAACAGATAGACGACAGTGGCTACCAGATAGGATTCAAAGGTTCGATAGGTGTAGTTTTCCACTTCACGCGTGGCATAGGTGAGTTCCGCCAGCCCGATGGCCATGGCCAGGCTGGTATTCTTGAATAAGGTTACCGTATGATTGATCAGCGACGGCAGGCAATTGCGTATGGCCTGCGGCATGATCACATAAACGATTGAGCGGATATACCCCAGTCCCAGCGCACGGGAAGCCTCCATCTGCCCGGTGGGGATGGCGCGCAGGCCGCTGCGCAAATCCTCGGAAAAAAAAGCGGCCTCGCATAACCCCAGGGCTATCATCGCAAAAATAAATTCGGCGCCGAAGTCGGCCAGCCATGACTGCAGTTCGGGCGGCAACACCGTGGGGATGGCGAAATACCACAGCATCAGTTGAACCAGGGTCGGCACATTGCGATGATAAGAGACGTAGGCGGCAACCAGCCTGCCGGCGATAACGCTACCACTCAACCGGATTGTCACCAGTGCCAGCGCAATCGCTAGCGCCAGCAGCCAGGTGAAGACCGTGAGTTGCAACGTCATTTCTATGCCATGGAGGATCTGCTTGCCATAGTCACCACTTAATATCGGACCGAGATCAAAATGGGTGTTCATCGTAAGGATTCCTGACATTCAATAGCGCGGTAAAAAGAGGGTAACCCGATCGTATCCTATCCGGTCTGGAAAATTCCGGGTACGGACGTCTCTCAAGACGCGTTCGACAGCCTGAACAGCGCGGTGCCATACCCGACCAGATCTCCCGGCCCTGCCAGCAGTTCGCCGATGACCCCGTCGCGGGGCGCGGTCACCGGTAAATACAGGGCGTCGATGCACAGCAGCGCCACGACGTCGCCGCGTGAGACGCGCTGGCCCGATTGCGCCAGGGGCGCGGCGCGCAGGGGATGCTGCGTCAGGAAAACCCCGGCGGCCCGCGTTGTTACCACGTCCTCCGGCGAGACGACTGTCTTCGGCCCGGCCGCCGGTTCCTGAGCGGATTGGCCCGGCGACGCGCCGCCTACGGACAGGCCGGCGGTGTTACCGGCGCGCCGGATCAGGCACAGGCGGCTATCGGGGCGCGTCAGTTCCAGCCGGCTGAGCCGCGCCTGCGCCATCCAGCTCACCAATTGTTGTATTACCTGAATCTCCATACGGCCTCCTGTGTGGTTGAACGGGATCGGTGGATGCCGGCCGCGTTTCCAGCCAGCGCTCCAGATGGTGAATATCAACGCCGCCGGCGCAAAACCCCGGTTCCGCAAGGATCTGCCGGTGCAGCGCGAGGGTACTGTCGATGCCTTCAACCCGCGTCTCGCTCAACGCCTGACGCATCCGGGCCAGGGCATCGTCGCGGTTTACGCCATGGGTAATAAGCTTGGCGATCATGGAATCGTAATAGGGAGACACCCGGTAACCGGTGTCCACATGGGTATCGACCCGCACGCCGAACCCGCCCGGCGGCTGCCAGTACGTCAGCCTGCCGGGGGTCGGCATAAAGGTTAACGGATTTTCCGCGTTAATGCGGCATTCCACCGCATGCCCGGTAGTGCGGATATCGTCCTGGGTAAAACCGAGGGGCTCGCCCCGGGCGACCCGGATTTGCTGTTGCACAATGTCGATGCCGGTGATCATTTCGGTGACCGGATGTTCCACTTGCAGGCGGGTATTCATCTCGATAAAAAAGAACGCATTGTCCTGATACAGGAACTCAAAGGTTCCCACGCCACAATAGCCTATTTGCCGGCATGCCTCGACACAACGCCGGCCGATGGCGGCGATCGCCGCCGGGTCGATACCCGGCGCCGGCGCTTCTTCAATCACCTTTTGGTGGCGCCGTTGCAGCGAACAGTCGCGGCTGCCCAGCCATAGCGCCGTACCGTGGCGATCGCACAGCACCTGGATTTCCACATGGCGGGGATGCGCGAGAAACTTCTCGATATACACGGTGGCATTATTAAAGGCGTGGCGCGCCTCCTCCCGGGTCAGGTCAATGGCGGCGGGCAGTTCGGCGCCGGTTTGCACCATCCGCATGCCCCGTCCGCCGCCGCCGCCCGCCGCCTTGATAATCACCGGATAACCTATGTCGGCGGCAATGGCGTCCAGCTCAAGGGCGTCGGTGGGCAGGGTATCCTCGAAACCCGGCACGCAGGGCATGCCCGCGCCGCGCATGGCGCGTTTGGCGGCGATCTTGTCGCCCATGGTGCGCAGGCACGCCACATCGGGACCGATAAACGTCAGGCCGGCGGCGTTGACCCGTGCGGCGAAGCCCGCATTCTCCGATAGAAAACCATAACCGGGATGAATGGCCTGCGCGCGGCTGGCCTTGGCCGCCAGCAGCAGCGCGGCCTGGTTCATATAGCTGTCCGCCGGCGCGGCGGGGCCGATGCACAGCGCCAGATCAGCCTGGCGCACATAAGCGGCGTCGCGATCCGCCTCGGAATAGACCACGACCGTCCGCAGCCCCAGGCCCCGGCAGGCGCGCAGAATACGCAGCGCAATTTCGCCGCGATTGGCGATCAATACACTATCAAACATAGAATTGCCTCGGGAAAGATGAGCGGCTCGCCCTAGATGATATGGAACAGCGGCTGTTCGGCATCAACTTCCTGGCCCGGCGCAACCAGGATCGATTGCAGCGTGCCGGCGCAGTCGGCGGTAACCGGATGGAACATTTTCATCGCTTCAAGCAGCCCCAGCGTCTGCCCTTCCAGAATGCTGTCGCCGGGGCGAACAAACGGCGGCTGATCAGGCGCCGGCGTAAGATGCAATACGCCGTAAAAAGGCGCGCGCACTTCCGTTATCCACGCCGGCGGTCCGGCCGGTCCCGGCGCATCGGCGACGGCCGGTGGTGCAGCGCCGCCCGTCGGCGGCATCAGGGGGGGATGAGGCCGCGCCGGCCCTGCGTCCGTCGCCACGGCCTCCCTGTCCCGGTATAGTTTCAGCGTGCAGTTATGCTCGCTGAAGTCGAGTTCGACCAGATCGCTGCTCGCCATAAGATCTATCAACGCCTTGATTCGCAGTTGATCCATAAATCCGCTGTCTCCTTGAACGCTATACGTTTTATTGTGGTTAAGGCTGCGTACCGATGCTGAATAGTAGCGGTCTGCCTTGGTGCAGGATAAGACAGATTGTCTCTGAAGTGATAACCGACGTTTATAGAAACGGCGCCGCGGATCCCCCGACGCCGCGCCGGACGCGCCTTTCCCGGTAAGTGGCACGTAATATGCAAGGAAAGGGTTGTATTCGGGATTTTTTCCCTACACCCCTTTTTGCAAGCAGATAAACTATGAACCTGCGTCGGTTAAAATATTTTGTCAAAAGCATCGAGATTGGCAGCCTGACCCAAGCGGCCGAAGTGTTATTCGTGGCCCAGCCGGCTCTGAGCCAGCAATTGTCGGTGTTGGAACATGAACTGAAACAAACCTTATTGATCCGCAACAAGCGTGGTGTCCAGCCGACCGAGGCGGGCAAGGTGCTCTATCGTAAAGCACAGCTTATCCTCCGTTTATGCGAGCAGGCGCATATGGAGGTGCAGACCGCCGGCCAGAACCTGTCAGGCAGCGTCAGCATCGGTCTGGCGCAGTGCTCAATGGCGGAGCAGCTGGCAATCCCGCTGCTAAAGGCGGTGCGCGACGCCTATCCGGACATCTCCCTTAACCTGAATCAAAATTCCGGCGTGCGCCAGAGCGAGCTGGTGATGAATGGAAATCTGGATTTGGCGCTGTTGGGCACCAGTCTTTACGGCACCACGATGCCGCACGGTATTCTTTTTTCGCCGCTCCTGGAAGAGGAACTGTATTTGGTGAGCAACCAGATCACGGTGGAAAATGGAGAGATAGAACTGGAAGACGTCATGGAGATGGATCTTGTTTTGCCCAACAGAAATCATTTTTTACGCAAGACGGTGGATGACGCGTTTATCCGGATAGGCAGCACACCCCGGATCGTAGCGGAAATTTCCACCAATGTTACGCTGAATCAAGCTGTGATTGCCGGCATCGGTTCAACCATTCTGCCGGCATCGGTCGCCTTACCCCTTAGCGATTCATCTTCCAAGCTGCGCCATGCCCGCATCCAGCCGATTCTGGTAACGACGCTGGCGTTATGCGAATCAAAATCCCTGTCCTTATCCCTGCCGGCGCAGGCGGTAAAACAAACCATACTCAATATCCTGGCACAACATGCGTTAACCCTGCGTATGCGCCACGATCGCGGATTTATCAGCCCTCACCTGCCCGCATCGGAAAAAATATGAGGTCCATCACTCAGCGGGTGGAGCGGCGCGCAGTCCAATCCCGACGCGGGCTGGCGTTATCCCGCGCGCGTTACCGCGGCAATCAGCTGTATCTCCACCGGCGCATTGCCCGGCAGGGTGGCGACACCCACGGCGGCGCGCGCGCCAATCCCCGCCTGGCCCAGGGTGGCGAACAGATATTCGGAGGCGAAGTCCGCCAACCGCGAATGCGCCTGGAAATCACTATCGCCGGCAATAAATACCGTCATGCTGAGCACGCCGCCGATGGTCTCGCCGCCGGCAAGCAGGCCTTGTATTGCCTCGACAGCATTCGTACAGGCCAGCACCACGGCGCTTTGATAATCTGAAAGGGGCCGGCCGGCGCTGACCGGGCCTTGCATGGTCAGGATGCCGCCGCGCCTTGGCGTCATCCCCGACGTGAAAACCCAATCGCCTTGCCGTTTTGCGGGCTGGTATTGGCCCTGGGGAACCGGTCCCGTGATGCTAGGCTTGCCATTCATACGCGATAACGCTCTATTAACGCCATCATGCGCCCGACGGCATTGACCGCGGCGTGATGATCCTGCGAGAAATTAAGCCGGACGCTGTTGCCGGCATCGGGGCTGAATTCGGTGCCGGGCGTGACGATCACCTTGGCCTGATAACGAAGGATGCGCACAAAGTCGTGGGGGGAAACGGCCAGCGCCGGCAGCCGCGCAAAAAGATAGCTCCCCGCCTGCGGCAGCCTCGCCGCCACGCCTGCGACCGCTGTCAGCATCGAATGTAATTCATCCCTGATCGCCTGGTGGCGCCGGATTCGCTCCTCCATCCACCCGTCCGGCTCCGCGAGCCAGGTTTGCAGGACGGACTGACTGTAGCCGGCGGCGCGGAGCGAAACGATGGCCTGCAGTTTTTCCATCCGGGTGATAATGGCGGGCGAACCGAACGCCACCCCCAGCCGGTATCCGCTTAATGATTCCGTTTTGGAGGGTCCCATAATGGTGATGATATTGTGCGCAGAGCCCTCCACAGCACGCAGATGGGTATAAGTCGTGCCGCTATAAACAAGACGGGAATACAGCTGATCCACAATCACCGTGACGCCATAGCGGCCGGCCAGTCGTGAAATATGATCGATTTCCGTGCGTGAATACACCACACCCGCCGGATTATTGGGGTTGGAAAAAACAAAGACCTTCACCCCCGCCCTGAACGCGTCTTCCAGTTCGCCCAGATCAAGCCCGGCGCTGTCGTTGGTGGCGTGATAGTCCATGCGCACCGGAACTATCTCACCGTCAAGGAACTGCACCAATTTACGGTTGGCGAAATAATCGGGCCGCACGATAGCCACCTTGTCGCCGGCGCTGATGGTCGATGCCAGCGCAAGAAACAGCGCGCCCTGTGACCCCGGCGTAATGATCAGGTCGTCGGTTCCCGCCACGGGCGCGCCGGTGAACCGCGCAAGCCTGACGGCCAGCGCCTCGCGGATCCCGGCATCGCCACGATATTCGGTATAGGCCCGCTTGCCGCCGATCTGAACCCCCTGCGCAAAGCAATCGAACGAGCCGGGCGACGGTTCGAAGGCGTCGACGTCGCCATGGGAAAAATCGACGGGCGCGCCGGACAATATTTCGCCAATAACCAACGCGTCGATATCGTCGCCCGGATGGCGCACTTCCTGTCCCGGGGCATTATCGGTAGCCAGTGTTCTGAATTTCTCGTCGAGCGATGTCATTTCATCCCCATAGTCTTCAGTGATTACTCTTGTTGCGCAGCCACCCGCCGGCCATGGTTTTACCGATAGAGGACGGGCGGCGTCGGCGGATATTACGACTCTAGCCAATAATGGCGGACAGGTATAAGACATAACGGGTTTGAGGTAATAAATGGCGCTTATAGATTGGCCCTGTGGCATTCACTATGGCTATCGATGCCGGCAAAAATTGCGCTTGCCGCGCCGGCAACAGATCATTTATTGCCTGTGAGCGTTACCGCCATGCCGCCATGCGATATGCGATATGCGTAACACTGACTGTTAATCCTGCGTTGCGAAACCCTGTTTCTGCTTAACCGGCGCTAACATCATGCCTTTATTATAATGTTTTATTATATTTCGTCCTTGAAAATGCCCTCTTAAAACAAATCACTCCCGCTTTTTTTAGCCGGCCGCCCCGTTAAACATGCTTAGGCATTTCGCGCTTATCGCTTTTTAGGCGGCTTTGCTCGCGGGCGTTTAGGGCATTAGGCCCTGGCGGATCATGAAGCCAAAAGGTTAACTAAATATTTCCATTCTACCCGCCCGGCCATCAATTGCATATAAAACAAAGAATAACCCGTCATATGAAATTGTTCTGGTATTAACATCTTTGCCGCATGGTGGTTTTTGCAGCGCTTGCGCGTCCTAAAGAGTCATAGTATAAACACTATAGTTTTAAATATATATTTATGCGGTGCAGGCAGGATAGATATGCACTCCAGGCAGGAGGCCTTCTCGTACAGTTCATCTCATTACATAACCGGGGAAAGGCGAATATGTTTCTGTTAAACAAGGCAATAAAACTCTCTGCCATGAGTCTGCTGCTGCTCGGCGCGGGATGGGCGCACGCCGCCGGCACGTTAAGGATCGCCATGACCCTGGCGGATATGCCGGTGCTTGACGGCGCGCCCGACCAGGGAACGGAAGGCGTCTCCTTCGGGGGTTATACCGTTTTTGACCCCCTGGTTGAATGGGATCTGTCCAGCAGCGATAAAGCCTCGGTATTACGCCCGGGCCTGGCCACCAAATGGTATGTTTCGCCAACGGATAAAGGGAATACCCATTGGATATTTGAATTACGCAAAGGGGTGAAATTCCATGACGGGTCGGATTTTAACGCCGACGCCGTGGTATTTAACCTGGAGCGCGTTTTTAATAAGGATTATCCGGCTTACGATGTGTCAATCCAGAAACAGATGGTGCCTTATATTAACGACGTAAAGAGCTGGAAAAAAATTGACGATTACACCATCGAGATTGAAACCAATAAAATAGACGCGTTTTTCCCTTATCAAATGACCCGGCTGTTAATCGCGTCGCCGGCGCAATGGGAAAAAACGGGCAAAAGCTGGATGGCCTTTCGCAAGCAGCCGTCGGGAACCGGCCCCTGGCGTCTGGACAAGCTGGTGGCGCATCAGCGCGCCGAACTGGTGCCCAATAAAAATTACTGGGACACCGCGCGTGAACCCAAGCTGGACCGGCTGATCCTGATGCCGATCCCCGACCCTTCCGCCCGCACCGCGGCGCTGCTGTCCGGGGCGGTGGACTGGATTGAAAGCCCGGCGCCGGACACAGTCGATCGGATGAAAAAATCCGGCATGACGATTTCCACCAATACCATTCCGCACGTCTGGCCCTATACCGTCAGCGTACTGCCCGGCTCGCCTTTTGCCGATATCCGGGTGCGCAAGGCGGTCAATCTCGGGATCGACCGCGACGGCATGGTGCAGCTGCTGCACGGGCTGGCCTCGCCCGCCACCGCGCAAATGCCGCCGGGCAATCCCTGGTACGGCAACCCCAGCTTCCAGATCAAATACGATCCCGAGGAAGCAAAACGCTTATTAAAAGAAGCGGGATATGGCCCGGACCATCCCCTGAAGCTGAAAGTCGCCATTTCCACCTCCGGCTCCGGCCAGATGTATCCGCTGATGATGAACGAATTCATCCAGGAGGATATGCGTAAAATCGGCGTTGACCTTCAGTTCGAGGTCTTCGAATGGGAAGCCCTGCGCGGACGGCGGCGCGACGGCGCGGCGTCGCCGGAAAACAAGGGTATCGACGCCATCAATAACAGCTGGTCGACCACCGATCCCTATTATGCCTTGATCCGTTATCTGGACCCGAAGGAAGTCCCGCCGCAGGGCACCAACTGGGGCGGCGTTAACGATGCGGTGATAACGCCCCTGATAAGGCAGGTACAGCAGGAGTTCGACCCCGTGAAACAGGACGCGCTGCTCGCGCAGATCCATACCCGGTTTGTCGATCAGGCCTATTTCATCTGGGTGGTCCATGACGTGGGTTCGCGCGCCATGTCGCCCAAGGTGCAGGGGTACGTCCACGCGCAAAGCTGGTTCTCCGATTTTTCACCTGTTTATATGAAGCCGTAACGAGGCGAAAGATTATGCTGTTTTATATACTTCGTCGTCTCCTGTATGCCATTCCCATTACGCTTGCGGTGACCGTAGTGGTATTTTCCCTGGTGCATCTCGCGCCGGGTGACGCCATCAACGCCCTGGTGCCGGATGAGGCCTCGGCGGAACTGGTGGCGCAAATCCGCCATGAGTACGGGCTGGATAAACCCATTCCCGTACAGTATGCCTATTGGCTGGCGAACGCGTCGTACGGCAATCTCGGCATCTCGCTCGGCACCGGACGCCCCGTGGCGAGCGAAACGATGGCCGCGGTCAAAAACACCCTGGTGCTGGCCGTCAGCGCCGGGTTATTAAGCTGTAGCCTGGGCTTTTCACTGGGGATAATCTCCGGTATCGGCCGCGATCGGTTTATCGACCACGTGATCAGTTTTTTTACCCTCGCCGGCGTGAGCATCCCGCATTACTGGCTGGCCATCGTACTGGTGATCGTGTTCTCGGTGAACCATTTGTGGCTACCGCCGCTGGGCATGGGGCCGGACGACTGGCGGCTCGATGGGGAACATATCCGCCATCTTATCCTGCCGACGGTCACCATGGCGGCGATCCCGGTCTCGGTCATCGCGCGGACGGTGCGGGCCAATGTCGCCGAAATCCTTGATCAGGAATTTATTACCACCCTCTGGGCCAAGGGCATTACCCGGCGGCGCATCTTCTGGCATGTGATCCGTAACGTCCTGCCCGGCTCCCTGGCCGTGATGGGCCTGCAGATTGGCCATATGCTGGGCGGCTCGGTGCTGGTGGAAACCATTTTCGCCTGGCCGGGCACCGGTTATCTGATGGCCACCGCCATTTTCCAGCGCGACCTGCCGCTGCTCCAGGGCACAATGCTGGTGCTGTCGCTCTCCTTTGTTATTTTGAACCTGGTGGTCGATCTGCTGCAAAGCTGGGCCGACCCGCGCATCCGGAGGGCATGACGGATGAAATCGGCCACGAACACCCTGGGTGTGAACGCGCCCGCCCGCACCAAACGGGCCGGCTACGGCATGCGGGTACTGCGCCGCTATCTGGGCCAGCCGGCATCGGTGGCGGCCACCCTGGCGTTGCTGGTGATTATACTCGCCGCCCTCGGCGCCAACTGGATGGCGCCCCAGGACCCCTATGCCACCAGTATTGCCCTGCGCATGGCGGATATCGGCACGCCGCAGCGGTTGTTGGGCGGCGATGAATTGGGCCGGGACATCCTTTCCCGGGTGATTTACGGCGGGCGGGTCTCGCTTATCATGGCGTTTATGCCGGTGATGATCGGCCTGCTGGCGGGCGGCGGACTGGGTATTATCGCCGGCTACGCCGGCGGGCGCACCAATACCGCCATAATGCGCAGCATGGATGTCTTTTACGCCTTTCCCTCCATTTTGCTGGCGGTGGCCATTTCCGGCGCGCTGGGGCCGGGGCTGACCAATGCGATATTATCGCTTTCGCTGATCTTTATTCCCCCCATCACGCGGATTGCCGAGAGCGTGACCACCCAGGTGGGCGGCCATGAATTTGTGACGGCGGCCAGGCTGTCCGGCGCGTCCACCTGGCGCATCCTGCGCCAGCATGTGTTCAGCAACGTATTCGGCCCCATCGTGGTGTTTGCCTCCAGTCAAATCAGCGTGTCGATTATCACCGCCTCGGGGCTGAGCTTTCTCGGCCTGGGCGTTAGCCCGCCCACCGCCGACTGGGGGTTAATGCTGTCGTCGCTGCGGCAATCGATTTACGTCAATCCCATCGTGGCGGCCATTCCCGGCGTGATGATCTTTATCTGTTCCATTTGTTTTAACGTGATAAGCGACGGCGTGCGCAAAGCCATGGAGATACGCAGATGAACCACTTTGTCTATAACAACTCGCCGCTGCCGCCCATCGAGGACAAGGGCGGCCCGGCCCAACCCCTGTTGCGGGTCAGCGGCTTACGCAAGTTTTACCGCGTCAAGGAGGGGTGGCTTGGCGGCAAGCAGACCGTGCGCGCGGTGGACGGCCTCTCGTTCGAGGTGCGCAAAGGCGAAACCCTGGGCATCGTCGGTGAATCAGGCTGTGGAAAAACCACCACCGCGCGGCTGATAACCGGCATGATCGCCGCCGATGAGGGGGAGATCGATCTGGACGGCGAAGTGTTCTGCGCGCCGGGCAGCACACTCGGCGCCGAGTCCCGGCGCGCGGTGCAAATGGTGTTCCAGGACAGCCATTCGTCGTTGAATCCGCGCATGTCGGTGCTCGACACCATTATGTTCGGCCTGCTGGCCCATGGGGTGGATAACGCCACCGCCGCCGATTATGCCTGCCGGCTGATGGACGCCGTCGGCATGCCGGCGGGACAGTATGCCGACCGTTATCCCATCGAGCTGTCGGGCGGGCAGCGGCAGCGGATCAATATTGCCCGGGCGCTGGCCCTGCGGCCCCGCCTGCTGTTGCTTGACGAACCGGTGTCCGCGCTGGACAAATCCGTCGAGGCCCAGGTGCTCAACCTGCTGGTCGAACTGCGGGAAACCCTGGGGCTGACCTATATCTTCATTTCACATGATCTCAACGTGGTACGTTATATTGCCGATCGGGTGGTGGTGATGTATCTGGGGCAAATCATCGAGTCGGCCCCGGCGGAAGCCATTTTTTCCCGCGCCGCCCATCCTTATACCCGCGCGCTGCTGGCGTCAAAACCGTCGCCGGATCCGCGGGTAAAAATCGCCGCGCCGCCGCTGCCCGGCGATCCGCCGGACCCCATCAATCCGCCGAAGCACTGTCGTTTCCACACCCGCTGCGCCTTCGCGCAGCCGGTGTGCGCGGCCAAAACACCGCCGCTGGCCCGGGGGGCGTCAACCGCGCACGATCATCTGGTGTCCTGCTGGATGCAGGTGCCCGATTCCGGCCATAGCCTGGCCCCCGCCGCGACGGAGCCGACGTCATGACGCAGACATCCCATCCCTTACTGGAACTCAAACAGGTTAACGTGGCGTTCCGGGTCGGCGGCCAGTGGCGGCCGATTGTCAAAAATATCAGCCTGAGCATCGGCCAGGGCCGGGTATTAACCCTGCTGGGCGAATCCGGCTCGGGGAAAAGCGTGACGCTGCGCGCCATTCTCGCCCTGCTGGCGGCCAAAACCACCCGCATAAGCGGCAGTATCCTGCTGGACGGGCGGGACCTGGTCACCTTGTCCGCCGCGGAGCGGGCCGCGGTGCGCGGCCGCGAGGTGGGTTTTATTTTTCAGGAGCCGATGACCGCCCTGGACCCGGTATTCCGCGTCGGCGATCAGATTGCTGAAATGCTGGTTCATCATAAAGGCATGAGCTGGAAAGCGTCTTTGGCCCGGGCCAGGGAGTTGTTTGATCTGGTACAGATCCCCTCGGCGCAACGGCGGCTGCGCGCCTATCCGTCGGAACTTTCCGGCGGCCTGCAGCAGCGCGTGATGATCGCCATGGCCGTGGCCTGCGAACCCAAATTACTGTTGGCCGACGAACCGACGACGGCGCTGGACGCGACGGTTCAGGTACAGGTATTGCTGCTGCTGCGCGAGGTGCAAAAACAGTTCGGGATGTCGATTCTGTTCGTTACCCACGATTTAGGGGTGGCGGCTGAAATCTCGGACGATGTCGCCGTGATGCGCCAGGGCGAAATCATCGAGTCGGGCAGCGCCGAACAGGTGCTGCTGCACCCGGCGCATGCTTATACCCGGCTGCTGACCGGCAGCGCGGTTTATGGCAATTACCGGGAAAACACCCTGGGCGCGCCCGGGCCCGTATCATCCGCCGGATAAACCGCTATCGGCCAGACGGTGAAACCACAGCATTCCACGATAAGGCGTACCGATGACAGATAAAACGAACTACGAACGATTAACGGCGGTGGCGGCCCGGCAGGCCATCGACGCCGGCGGGCTAACCGCGACACGGTTGCTGGAAGCCTGCCTTGAGCGCATAGATACGCGCGAGAAGGACATCCGCGCCTGGACGTTCCTTGATGCCGCTGGGGCGCGCAAACGCGCCGCGCAGCTCGACGCGCAGCCGGCGCGGGGGCTGCTGCACGGCATCCCGCTGGGCATCAAGGACATTATCGACAGTAGCGACATGCCGACGTCCTACGGATCGCCTATCTACGCGCGGCACCGTCCGCAATGGGACGGCGCCGCCCTGGCGCTGTCCCGCGCCGCCGGGGGCGTTATCCTCGGCAAGACCGTCACCACCGAGTTTGCCAATCGCCATGCCGGTCCGACGCGCAATCCCGTCGATATCCGGCACACGCCGGGCGGGTCATCGTCCGGCTCGGCCGCCGCCGTGGCGGATTTTCATATTCCCCTGGCCATCGGCACCCAAACCGGCGGTTCGGTTATTCGTCCCGCCGCGTATTGCGGCGTGTGCGGTTTTAAACCCAGCTTCCAAATCATCAGCAACGCCGGCGTGAAAACCAATACCGAAGCGCTGGATACCGTCGGCATGATCGCCCGCTCGGTGGAGGACCTGGGGTTATTCAACGCGGTCCTGACCGGCACGCCCTACGTTCCCGTGACGCCCGCCACGCTTGCCGGGCGCACCATCGCCGTCTGCCGCACGCCTTATTGGGACCGCGCCGCCGGCGAATCGCAACGGGCGCTGGAGCACACCCGGGAGGTGCTGTCAGCCGCGCGGGTCAAGGTCATCGATCTGGAACCGCCGGCGTTTTTTAACGGTCTGGAAGACGCGCACCGGCAAATCTGCGCGTTTGAATCGGTGCGCAACTACGCCGATGAGCTGTCGCGCTTTCGCGATCGGGTCAGTGATGATTTTATTAACCAGCGCGTGGCGCCGGGGGAGCAGACGACCCTTGAGATGTTCCGCGCGGCGATCCGGCTGGGCGAGCGTTGCCGCCACTGGCTGGATAACCGGTTGGCGCAAGACGGCATCGACGCGCTGCTGACCCCCTCGGCCCAGGGCGAGGCGCCGCGCGGCATCGCGTTTACCGGTAACGTGGTGTTCAATTTTCTCTGGACGTTCCTCCAGGTCCCGGCGATCACCCTGCCGCATTTCACCGGGCCGAACAAAATGCCGGTCGGCATTCAACTTGTCGGCAGGAAATACGCCGACGGCCATTTGCTGAACCTCGCGGCGGCCATCGCCAATCTATTGACCCAACAGGATTAACATATGCTGAAAAACATCACGGCGCCCATAGCGTCCGGCGCTCTGGCCGGACTGTCCGCCGTTGCGGCGCGCACCGCCATCGCGCAAGGCGTCATTACCTGCGAGCAATTGGTGGCCAGTTGTCTGGAGCGTATCGAGGAGCGCGACCCGCAGGTCATGGCCTGGGCCTGGCTGGATCGCGAACAGGCGCTGGAGCAGGCGCGCCTGGCGGATCGCTCGGCGTCCAATGGGTTATTGCGCGGTATCCCGGTGGGCGTAAAGGACATTATCGATGTCCACGGCATGCGCACCGGTTTTAACTCGCCCGTGTATCCCCACTATCATCCGGCGATGGATGCCGCCGCCGTGGCGCTGATTCGCCGGGCGGGCGGCGTTATTCTGGGTAAAACCGTGACCACCGAATTCGCCAACCGCGCGCCCGGCCCGACCATGAATCCGTACGACAGCCAGCGCACGCCCGGTGGTTCGTCCTCCGGCAGCGCCGCCGCGGTGGCGGATTACCAGGCCATGCTGTCGCTCGGCACGCAAACCAGCGGCTCGGTCATTCGCCCGGCCAGCTATTGCGGCGCCGTCGGGTATAAACCCACCTTCGGCGAGTTCAGCCGGGTAGGGGTAAAAGCCCAATCCGGTTCGCTGGACACCCTCGGGCTTTGCGCCCGCAGCGTGGGTGACGCCGAACTGTTCCGCGCGGCCATCATGGCGATCCCTTACCAGCCGGTGCCGCCGGCGGACCGGCGCTTGCGCATTGCGGTTTGCCGCCCGCCGGAGTGGCCGTCCGCCGAGCTCTCTTCCCGGCGACTGATCGAGGATTACGCCGGCAAACTGGCGGGCCGGCATCATCGGGTCATGGATCTGGACCTGGCGCCGGAATTATTCGATGATTGGCTGTCGGTGCATCGGGTTATCGCCAATTTTGAATCGGCGCGTAGCCTGGCGTTTGAAAAAATCAACCACCGGCATCAGCTCAGCGAAAAGTTATACCAGGGCCGCATCAGGGACGGAGAGAACATCCCCCTGGAAGGTTACATTCAGGCCCAGCTCAAGGCCGAAGCCATGCGCGCCCATATCGATAAAGCCTTCGACGAGGCTGATGTTATCCTCACGTTGGCCACCGCCGGCGAAGCCACGCCCGGACTGGCGGATACCGGGTCGGCCACGTTTAATTCATTATGGACCCTGCTGTATATGCCCTGCATCAGCCTGCCCGCCGGATTCGGCCCCGCGGGCATGCCGCTGAGCATTCAGTTGGTCGGGCGTCGATTCCATGACGAAGCGCTGTTTTCCGCGGCGCTGGCTATAGAAACATTTATTTCAGAACAAGAATAACGAGGCATCAAGGAATGGTCGTCATAACGCACACCCTGCCGGCGTACGGTTTTTTGCAGTATTTTCTGTTAGGCGGGGCGGCTTTTTTTTCCGCCATTGTGGGCGGGATCAGCAGTTTCGGCTCGGGACTGGTATTGACGCCGGTGCTGACGCCGATTCTCGGCATCAAGGCGGTGATACCGGTGATGGCGGTCGCCATGACCTTAGGCAATCTGTCCCGCGTCTGGGTCTATCGACGGCATATCCAGGCCCGGACGCTGCTGCAAATCATGGTCCCCGCCCTGCCTTGTGTCCTGCTGGGAACCTATATATATAAAGTGTTGCCGCAAAATGCCCTTGAACTGGTCATCGGCGTTTTTTTGCTGGTTATTATTCCCGTGCGGCGGTATATGGCGAAAAAACACTTTACCCCGACCCCGGCCGTGATCATCGGCGCGGCGATAGTGTTCGGCATTGTGTCCGGCGCGCTACCCGGCGGCGGTATCGTCTTGATGCCGATCCTGCTGGGCATCGGGCTTATCGGCGGCGGCATCATCGGCACCGATGCCTGTATCGGCATGATAACCAATATCTGCAAAGTCATTTTCTTTTTTAGCTTTTCATTGCTGAACTATCGCTACTTTTTATATGGACTGCTGATCGGCGCCTGTATGTTTCCGGGCACCTACCTGGCCCGTTGGTTATTAAACCGGATGCATATAAAGGCGCATACCCTGCTCATTGAAATATTGATTTTATTCAGCGGTCTTTATTTTATTTTGTCGGTTATCACCTCCTAGCCATCATTACATTGAGACATGATATGCCATGCACGCGAGGCTACACCACGCTATACCGTCTATTTTATCTGGCGATAATGCTCTTGACCTCGGGCGTTATCGGGTGGGTTTTGGAATCCGTTCATTTTAAACTGGGCTGGATGTTCGGCGGCGTGGCCGGCGCGGCGCTCACCTCGTGTTTTTTACTGCCGGCGCTTAAACTGTCGGGCAGGCTTTATATCAATAAAATGCGGCAGACCGGCCAGGCCATATTGGGCGGCGGCATCGGCTGCCTGTTGCACTTCAGCGACATCGGCGCGCTCGGCTGGCTATTTATCGATATCGTTATCATGATGGTCCTGTCGCTGATATCGTCGTTTGTGCTGGCCATCCTATTTTCCCTGCTGTCCACCCGTCAATCGGTTAAAACGACCTTTTTTTCCACGCTGCCGGGCGGCATCGGCATTATGGCGAACCTGGCGCAACAATACGGGGCCAATGCGGAATTGGTCGCCATCGTGCAATCCGTCAGGATCCTGTCGGTGGTGATGTTCACCCCGTTTGTGCTGACGAACCTGATGAGGGTCAACCTCGACGCCGTCCCGGTGGCGGGTGGGGATTACGCGGATTACCTGCAGTTGATTAACGCGGCGTTGATACTGGCGATTTCCGCCCTGGGGTATTACCTCGCCCATAAAATGCGTATTGCATCGCCTTCCCTTATCGGGCCGTTGCTGCTGGCCATCCTGGTCGGAAATCTTATGCCGTCCCATAGCGTGCTGATACTCCCGCCCCTGCTCTCCCACGCGGCGCAGATCCTGCTCGGCGTGACCCTGGGGCACGGCATCATCGCGCGGCTGGCCACGCTGCGGCTGCGGGACGTGGCCATCGGTCTGCTGTCTATTGTCTTTCTGCTGTTATTTTCGCTGGTGATTGCCGCCTTCTTCCACATGATTGCCCCGGTCGACTGGCAAACCGCCATCCTGAGTACCGCGCCCGGCGGCGCGGCGGAAATGATTATCCTGGCCAAGACGCTGGACACCCATATGGAAATCGTGGTGACGGCACAGGTGCTGCGACAGATTATCGTTAACTCGCTGGTGCCGGTATGGGTGGCGCTCTCGGATCATGTCGAGGCGCTATTACCCAAACGGACATTGCCCGTCGAGGCGGAAAAATAGCGCCGGAGGCGATGCCCGTTATTTGGTGGTATTGGCGTAATAGACGTTTCGGGTGACATGGGTGGTGCGGTATTCCACGATGCGCCCGGCCAGGTCGTAGGCGGTGCGGGTAACTTCCAGCACCGGGTCGCCGCTGCTGACGGCGAGGTGCTTGATATCTTCTTCCCCGGCCAGGGCGGCGTGGATTTTTTCATCCACCCTGACAATCAGAATATTATAGGTGCGGTCCAGAAAGCTGGAAATACTGACGGGACGGTGCTCGGCAAGCCGTTCGGCCGCATTGGGACAAATATCCTCCCGCACCACGATATGTTCCAGTATCCCCGGCTGGTTGCCGGCGGTGCGCAGGCGCATAAGCCGGACGACCGGAGTGTCGACGGCAATATTCAAGTGCTCCGCGTCGCGCGCCGAGGCGCTGCCCCGGACACATTCCAGATAGGTGGTCTCCTGGGTGCGCTCGCCGTTGGCGGCGTAAAACTTCAGGAACCGGAAGGGTTTTGACGCGCCCTCCCCTTTATTCGTGGCGATGGTGGTGCCCCGGCCCCGCTGGCGCACCACGATCTTGTCCTGCACCAGTTGCTCCACCGCTTTACGCGCGGTGCCCACGCTTACCGAATATTCTTGCGCCAGCGCGATTTCACTGGGCACCAGCTCGCCCGGACGCCATTCTCCGCTCAGCACGCGGCGGATCAAATCTTCCTTGACGGCCAGATAAACCGGTTTTTTTGAGGTTTTTGTTTTAGCAGCCGGTGCCTTGATGTGTAAAGTCATAATGATGTTGCCTAATCGGTCCTTAGAGTCTTATTTTCCCGGAATTTACGCAATCATTGCCGTCATTGGCACATATCGTGGGGATAGACCGGGGGTATCGGCTCCACGTCGTCCATTTGCGCGCCAAGGTGCCGCTCGATGTCGTTTAGCGCGCTGAACCAGATTATCAGCCGTTGATGGATGTTGTCGATTTCATCCTCATGAACGGGAATATTCTGTAAGGCCAGGGTGGAACGGACGTAATCCAGAGTGGGTAGCATTATCTCTTCTCCTGGGTGGTTCGGCCGGCCAAGGTGTGCGCCAAATCAGGCTGTAGGGTGTGCCAGGGCGTGGCGTTTTCATAAATGTCGGCCGCCTGCAGCAGCTGTTGTTCGGCAAACGGCCTGGCGGCAAACTGCAGCGCCAGCGGCAGTCCCTGGCGGGACAACCCCATCGGCACCGACAGCGCGGGAACATTCGCCAGGCTGAAGGGGTACAGGCCAATCCGGCGTTCCATTAAACGGGCGACCGCGTCGTCGCCAGTATCCAGGCGTTCCTGCATCTGTTCAATCAGTTTCGGCGCCGTGGGCGTGGTGGGGCAAATCAGCAGGTCCACCTGTTCAAAAGCGTCCAGCAGCTGCCGCCGGGCCAAGACCCGGCCGCGCATGGCCCGATTATACACCGTGGCCGGGATTAACGCCGCGGCCGCCAGGCGCGTGCGGGTACCGGCGTCAAACCGGTCATAACGATCGCGCAGGTATTTACTGACAAACCAGGCCGCCACATCGGCATCCAGGCTCAACAGCAATAACGGCACGGCATAGAGCGTCAGCGGCAACGACAATACCACCACCTCCGCGCCCTGTTGTTTCAGCACCCCGACCGCCGCGTCAAACGCCGTTTTCACCTCGTCGCTGGTGCTGTCATTGTAGGCAATTTCCCGGACAATACCCAGTTTTACCCCTTTGAGCGACTGGCCCGGCCGCGGTAAAAACGCCGTGTCCTGCCGCCGGCTCGACAGCAGATCGCGCGGATCGTGGCCGGCAATGGCGGACAGGACCTGGGCGGCGTCGGCCACCCGCCGGCAAAGCGGGCCCAGGACGTCCGTGGTATACCCCGCCATGACCGCCCCATGGCGGCTTACCCGGCCGAAGGTCGGGCGCAGTCCCACCACGCCGTTAAACGCGGCGGGGCCGCGTATGGAGCCGCCCGTATCCTCGCCGATGGAAAACGAGCACATCCCGGCGGCGGTGGCGATGCCGGAGCCGGTGGATGAACTGGACGCCGAATAGTCCGGGTTCCAGGGGTTGCGCGGCTGCCCGTAGGCAAACTCCAGCGTCCCGCCTTTGCCGAATTCATGGAGATTTTGCTTGCCCAACAGAATGGCCCCCGCCTGCTGCAATTTTTCAATTACCGCCGCGTTGCAGGGCGCAATCATCTCTTCTTCGTTCAGCACGCGGGTGCCGAGCGTGGTCGGCAGGCCCAGGGCGTGCATTTGATCCTTGACGCCGTAAGGCAGCCCGTGCAGCGGACCGCGGTAACGGCCCTGGATAATCTCGGTTTCCGCCCGGCGCGCCTGGGCCAGGGCGCCTGCGGCGTCGATGCTGATCCAGGCGCGCAGCAGGGGATCGTAACGCTCGATGCGCGCCAGGCAGGCCTGGACCAGCTCCACGGGAGAGAGTTTTTTTTGCCTGATCAGGTCGGCCTGTTCCAGACAGCTTAACGTAAGGATTTCTTCAGACATGCGCCGCCCCAACAAAATAGAGTTTAAACACTATCATTTAAACTATAGTGTTTAACCCATAAGTCAAGCCGGGGCAAAAAATTCCCTTCGCTGCCGTCGCGACAGGCGCGGCCGGTCAGGTGATCCAGGGAAAGGCGGCGCGGTAGCGCTCTTCAAACGCCAGGATGGTATCGGCATATCCCTGGGTCAGGGCGATATCGTCTATCCCCTCTATCAGGCTTTTTTTCCGCAGGGGATGGATATCGAATGCGTGTCGGTCGTTATTCAGGTCCCATACCACCTGCTGCTCGAGGTCGATGCGCAGATGCGCGCCCTTATTGCCGTGCAGCTGATGGCGCAGGGCAAGACAGGTTTCGTTCGGCAACACGACCGGCAGCAGGCGGTTCTTATAGCAATTATTACTAAAGATATCGCCGTAGCTGGGGGCGATAACCGCCCGGATGCCAAATTCCACCAGCGCGTACACCGCCGTCTCGCGCGATGAACCACAGCCGAAATTACGATCGGCCACGATAATGCCGCCGTCGCGGTAGGGCGGCTGGTTAAGGATAAAATCGGTCTTTTCGTTATCCTGTCCGTCAAAACGCCGATCGTGAAAGGCGATGCGGGCAAAGGCCGGACCGCGCGGGACTTTATTAAACCGGGTGGGACAAATTTGATTGGTATCCACATTGGGTTCATCCACGGGGATGCCGATGGCGTCAATCGTCAGTAGCGAGGTCATGATGCTGTCTCCGCCAGAGTGCGTACGTCGGTTAAATAACCGGTCAGCGCGGCGGCGGCCGCCATCACCGGGCTGACCAGATGGGTGCGTCCGTTAACGCCCTGCCGGCCGCGAAAATTACGGTTGCTGGTGGAGGCGCAACGCTCCCCGTCGGCAAGCATATCGCCGTTAATGGCGGTACACAGGGAGCAGCCGGCGTCGCGCCATTCAAAGCCCGCGTTGATAAACACCTTATCCAGCCCTTCCCGTTCGGCCTGGCGTTTCACCGCGCTCGAGCCGGGCACGATCCAGGCCGGCACCTTCGCCCGCCCCCGCCGGGCAATGCCGGCCGCCGCCCGCAGGTCCTCGATGCGTCCATTGGTGCAGGAACCGATAAACACCCGGTCGATTTTTATCGCGGTCAGCGCGGCGCCGGCGGATAGCCCCATATAGTCCAGCGCCGCGGCCACTTCCTGCCGCTTATCGCCATCCTCGATGGTGGCCGGATCGGGCAGACGGCCGTCGATGCC
>NZ_DASWOM010000044.1:0-4240 GCF_036398755.1 Acerihabitans sp.
CGCCGGCGGCGTGCATTGCGGCTGGATGAGCCGCCGGGAGCGGCGAAAGCTAAGGGCGCGCCGGGAGCGCGTCCCGTGCGGTCCAACAGCCGGGATGCGCGCTGCCGGGGACCGCGCAGCGGCGCACGACCTGCCGGACGCCGGGAAGTCAAGAAGGGGCTCGCGTGAGCCCCTTCTTGTCGCTTGCCGGCACCCGGCAATCCATATAAATACCGAACGCACGGCAAGCGAAACCTGCTCACGGCAACATAAACCCCACCAAGCCGGCCACGAAATCACCGCCTCAGCAACAACATAAGGGCCGCCGCCAGCGAAACCTGCTCCACGGCTACATAAACCCCACCAAGCCGACCAAGAAATCACCGCCCCAGCAATATAAGGCCCGCCGCCCGCGAAACCTGCTCCACGGCAACATAAACCCCCACCAAGCCGACCACGAAATCACCGCCTCCGCTACATCATCGCCGAAGCAAAATTTATCCTGCCGTAAGCGCGACATTCACCGAGGCGATATTACCCCCGGCTGCGCTATTAATTATCCAATTCGCCCATGGATTTAACCTGATCGCGGTTAATCTGCTCGGTTTTACCGGTTTCAGCGTTTTTATAGGATACCAGGCCGGTATCATCATCGATCTGCGGTTTGCCGTCGGTGACGATGGTTCGGCCGTCGGTGGTTTTTATCGCCTGGTTAGATGAGCAGGCGGTCAGTAAAAACAGTGATGCACAGCTGAAAACAACTGAAAAAACGATATTTTTAATCATTATTAAATCCTCTGCTAAACGTAAAGAAGGTGTGAATCCTTTTAAAATCTAGCAGATAGTTGCCTGTTTACGAGCGAGGCGTTGATGTATCCGTGCCATTGACGTTTATTTTAGGATTACCGGCGATTTATTATCCGGTCTAAACCCTCGCGCCGGCAGGCGGGGTCAACGCAAATCGGGCAGGCGTTCGCTGGTATCGTTGCCGGGCTCGGGCCTGGGCTGGATTTCCAGCAGTTGCTCCGGCGAAACCGCCGGATAGCCTTGGGTTCCCTCGGGAATTTCATGTGGGGCGGGGATGGGAATTTGCGGGCCCAGGAAACGGGGTTCGCGTTTCATCAGGTACAGGTCCGACAAGGCGCCGAGGCGGGCGCCGATTTCCCGCAGCCGGACCGAGAACATATTCTTCGGCGAGGGCACGGCGAAACATTGGGCCTGGATGCCCATGCGCATGGCGATAAACAGCGCCCGCTCGCAGTGGAACCGCTGGGTGATGATGGTGAAATCGTTAGTGTCGAAGACCTTGCGGGTGCGGATTATCGAATCGAGGGTACGAAAGCCGGCGTAGTCCAGCACGATATCGCCGGCGGGCATGCCGTGGGCAATCAGATCGCGGCGCATGGTGACGGGTTCGTTATAGCTTTGCAGCGCGTTGTCGCCGCTTAACAGCAGATAGTTGGCCTTGCCGCTGTTGTAGACGTTAAGCGCGCCCTGAATGCGATAGAGATAATATTGATTGATGACGCCGGCGCGGTAGTATTTGGCGGTGCCCAGCACCACCCCTACCTGCCGGTGGGGCAGCAACTGCAGATCTTCATAGATATAAGGCGCGGTTTTCCAGCTGATCCAGCGGTCCAGCCCGATTGCCGTCAACAGCAAAACGCCCGCGATAATAATCAGGGAATATATCAGGCGCTTCCACATGCCGTAAGCCTTAACCTATCCTGCCGCAAAGTCATGGTCCAAGGCTACTTTACCTGCCCGGCTGAAGCAAGGAGCGCGGCGGGTGAATGCGCCTGATGTGACATTTTGTTGAGGCGCGTGCGGGTCAGAACGGCGTGCGCCGGTAATGCCGATACTGCGGCTGCCAGAAATTGTGCTCAATGGCGGTGGACAGCACGTCCTCAGGCGTGACCATCGCCACCCCATGCACCTGCGCCGCCTTGCCGACTTCCATGGCGATAAGCCTGGAGACGCCCTGGATATCGTTGATATCCGGCAACAGCGCCCCGTCGGCGCCGTTGACCAGCGGCGAACAGTCGGCCAGGGCGCGGCTGGCGGCGTTAAGCATGGCGTCGGTTACCCGCGTCGCGCCCGAGGCCAGCACGCCCAGGCCGATGCCCGGAAAGATATAGGCGTTATTGCACTGCGCGATGGGATACACCTTGTCTTTATAGCGCACCGGCGCAAAAGGGCTGCCGGTGGCCACCAGCGCCGCGCCGTCGGTCCAGCGGATCACGTCTTCAGGCGTGGCCTCCACCCGCGAGGTGGGATTGGACAACGGCATGACGATGGGGCGCGGGCAGTGCGCATGCATCTCGCGGATAATCTCCTCGCTGAACAGGCCCGGCTGGCCCGAGACGCCAATCAGCACCGTCGGTTTGGCGTTGCGCACCACATCCATCAGTGAAATGGTCGCGCTCTCCAGTTGCCAATCCGCAAGCTGATCGCTGTGCTGCACCAGGCGGCTTTGAAAATCCAGCAGGTTGGCCAGCTTATCGGTTAACAAACCAAAGCGATCGACCATCAGCACCCGCGCGCGCGCCTGATCTTCGCTCAGGCCCTCGGCGCGCATTTCAGCGACAATCTGCTCGGCGATGCCGCACCCGGCGGAACCGGCGCCCAGGAAGACCACGGTCTGATCGCGCAGGCGGCTGCCGGCGGCGTGGCTGGCGGCCAGCAGACAACCCAGGGTTACCGCGGCGGTGCCCTGGATATCATCGTTAAAACAGCACAGTTCGTCGCGATAGCGGTTAAGCAGCGGGGTGGCGTTTTTCTGGGCGAAATCCTCGAACTGCAACAGCACATCGGGCCAGCGACGCTTCACCGCCTGGATAAAGGCGTCGACGAACCGATCGTACTCGTCGCCGGTAATGCGCGGATGGCGCCAGCCCATATACAGCGGATCGTTGAGCCGCTGGGGATTGTTGGTGCCGGCATCCAGTACCACCGGCAGGGTATAGGCCGGGCTGATGCCGCCGCAGGAGGTGTACAGCGACAGCTTGCCGATGGGAATGCCCATGCCGCCGATGCCCTGATCGCCCAGGCCCAGGATGCGCTCGCCGTCGGTGACCACAATCACTTTGACGTTCTGCTTGGTGGCGTTTTGCAGCATATCGTCGATCTTGTCGCGATTGCCGTAGGAGATAAATAATCCGCGGGCGCGACGATAGATATCGGAAAAATGCTCACAGGCCTCGCCCACGGTAGGGGTGTAGATAATGGGCAGCATCTCGCTCAGATGGCCGTCCAGCAGGCGATAGAACAAGGTTTCATTGGTGTCCTGGATATTGCGCAGGTAAATATGCTTATCAATATCGCTGGTAAAGTCCTGATACTGCCGCCAGGCGCGTTCGGTTTGCTCCTCAATGGTTTCCACGGCTTCCGGCAGCAGGCCGTGCAGGTTGAAATTATCGCGCTCCTCAATGGTAAAGGCGCTGCCTTTATTCAGTAGCGGAAATTCCAGCAGTACCGGCCCTGCATGGGGAATATAGAGGGGACGCTTGCTTTCGTGTTCCAAATCCATGACTTTTCCCATCGCTTCGCAAAAGATTACCAGAGGATAAAAGATTGTGGCGAAGGATGCATGTTTTCATTGGTAATTTGTTATTTAATGATTAACTCACAAATAATTTCAATATCTGACCCACGCCGAACCGCGGTGTCCGTCGGCGACCTTATAACCGCCGACGGCGTTATCCGCCAAGCGGCCGCTAGGTCAGCCAAAACCGGGTCACTTCGCCGCAGCCCAGCGCCGCAAGGGTCGAGCGCGTGGCGTCCCACTGCGAAAACGGCGCGCCCTCGCGCTCCGCCAGCGCCGCGCGTTGCAGGGCGGCGCAGTCGGCGCCGGCCATGTTCAGCAATATCAGCGCCGACTGCAGCGGCGGCAGGCTGGGATTAAACGCGGCGTTTTCAGCATAACGACCGGCAAAAATCCGCCCGTCGGCCGTTTGCAGCGCCACCGCGCTATGCGCCTGGCTATACGGCGCGTGGCTCTGATTGGCTGCCAGCAACGCCTGTTGCGCCAGGGGACCGGCGGACGCGGCGCCTTTCGCCGCCGTGGGCTGTGCCGGCCTGCTCGCCGTGCCTGATAAGGTCTCCGATGCCTTTGCGGGCGCTGCGGCGGAGGGAGTCCGTGTCCTGGCGCCGCGGCCATCGGCGGGCATTATGCCAAACTGATGATCCACGCCGTCCATCAGCAGGGTATGGATTGACAGATCGCGCGGACCAAACGCGTCGGGCAGGTAATGGCCAAGCG